>NZ_JBGBPT010000005.1:0-194928 GCF_041106355.1 Streptomyces sp. BF23-19
CGCTGACGGAGGCGAACCGCGGGACCGCCGCCCCGGCGGGGGCGGGCACCCGGAGCGGCGACGACCCATCCGCGGCGGGGGCCGGCCCCGCCGCCGCGCCTGGACCAGCTGTGCGCGGCCGCGGACGGCACGGTGCCGCCGTCCATCGTCGACCTGTGTCTGCGGCAGTACGGCCGCTGACCACCGCGTCCTTCCCCGGTGCGACGCTTGACCCTCCCCCTGTGTCAGACCTTGTAGTGGAGAGCGTCATGTTCACCATCGGAGACTTCGCCAAGCACGGCCGGGTGTCGGTCCGCATGTTGCGTCACTACGACGCCCTCGGACTGCTGCGCCCGGCACGTGTCGACCCCTTCACCGGCTACCGCTTCTACGAGGCCGGGCAACTCGCCCGCCTCAACCGGGTCATCGCGCTCAAGGAACTCGGCTTCTCCCTGGACCAGGTGGGATCGATCCTCGCCGAGCGGGTGGGCGCGGAGGAGCTGCGCGGCATGCTGCGACTGCGGCAGGCCGAGCTGGAGAGCGCCATGGCCGCCGCGGCGGCCCGGCTGGTGCAGGTCGAGGCGAGGCTCCGGACCATCGAGGAAGAGGGAACCATGCCCGCCGACGACATCGTCGTGAAGAGCCTTCCGCCCGTCCGGCTCGCCGAGCTGACCGGCACGGCCGGGAGTTACGAACCGCAGGACATCGGCCCGGTCATCGGGCCGCTCTACGACGAGCTGTGCCGCCGGATCGAGGCGGCCGGGGTCGTCCCGACCGGCCCGGGGACCGCCTACTACGAGGACGTGCCCGGCACGGGAGCCGCGTCGGCCGTCCTCGTCCACGCCGGACTGCCGGTGGCGGCGTCGGTCCGCGCCGAGGACCTCGGGGGCGAGGTCCGGATCGTCACGCTGCCGGCGGTGGAGCGGGCCGCGACCGTGGTGCACCGCGGCTCGATGGACGGGGTCCTGCCGACGTCGCAGGCACTCGCCCGGTGGATCGACGCGCACGGGCACCGCTCGGCCGGGTACGCCCGCGAACTGACCCTGGCCTGCCCGGAGGATCCCGATCAGTGGGTCACCGAACTCCAGGAGCCGCTGGCCGCCACCTCCTGACCCCGGCCGCTCAGGGGCGGCGGCCGCAGGCGCGGGCACACCGCCGGGCCGTGTCGCGCCGGGCCGTGCGCAGCCTGCGCACGGTGGTGTGGCCGCGCCGCTTCCACTCGCCCCGGGGCAGTGCGGCCCGCTGGCCGCCGCCCGCGATCAGGGCGTTGACCGGGGTCATCGGATCGGTGGCCATCGCCTTGGCGAACAGGACGCCGACCACGAGCGGGACCAGGGCCACGGCCAGGGCCGAGCCGGCGGTGGTCACGTGCTGCATGCGCGGGCGGGCGGTCGTCGCGCCGCTCGGGGCCTGTGAAGTCATGTCCCCATTCCAGCAGCGGAGCGGCGCCCGGGAATCGGGGTGGATACTCAGGCCGTCGGGCGTGAGGTACTCAGACGGGCGGGACGGGGGTGGGTGATGGCGGTACCCGGGCAGGGGTTCGAGCCCGCGACGGGCGACGGTCCGGCGGCCGCGCCGGGCGGGCGTCAGGCGGAGCTGCGCACCGCGTACGAGGGGCTGCTGCAGATCCGCCGTCTGGTGAACGGCCCGGCGGGCGCGGCGGTTCCCGCGCCCTGGGAGGTACGCCAGCTGCCGCGCGCGGTGGCCCTCGCCCTGGAGGCGGCGGGCATCGCGGCCTCGGCGGTGGACGAGGAGGGGCGGCGTACGCGGACGGGCTACCGCGTGGCGGCCGGAGCGGAGGCCGGGCGGGTGGAGGTGACCTGGGTGGGCCCGGCGGGCGGCGGAGCGGCCGGTGAGGAGCAGGAGCGGCTGACGGCCTGCGCCGCCGTGCTGGAGGGGCTGGGCTGGGTGTGCCTGCTGTACCGGGGCCCGCGACGACGCCGCTTCCTGGAGGTGGAGCCCCCGGGCGGACCGGGCGGACCGGGCGGACCCTGAGTGCCCGGAGCGACCCGGCGGGTGCCCGACCGGCTCAAGGTGAGACGCGCGGGGCGGGCCCGGACACCTCGTCAGGTGCGTAGCGTCCGGCCAGCGCGGTCACCGTCTCGGCGAGGGCGCGGCGCAGTTCGGGCGGGCCGAGCACCTCCGCCTCCGTGCCCAGGCGCAGCAGGTCGCCGACGGCGACGGCCGGGGACTCCACGGCGATGCGCAGCCGGACCCAGCCGTCCGCGTCGGCCGGGTCGGCTTCGGCGAGTGCCCGGGTGCCCGCAGCCCCGAACTGCATCGGCAGCAGCAGCTGGCCGCGCGGGGACAGGCGGAGTTCGGCGGTCTGTTGGTGGAGTGCGGCGTCCAGGCGGCTGGTGGACTCCTGCCAGTACGCGGCCAGTTCGAATCCGGCGGGCCGTTCGAAGCGTTCCGGCGCGGTGTCCACGGTCAGGAACCGGGAGACGCGGTAGGTGCGTACGACGCCGTCGACATCGGCGACGAGGTACCAGATGCCGCCCTTGAGGACGAGACCGAGCGGACGCAGCTCGCGCCGCACCTCACCGCGCCACCGGCGGTAGTGGGTGCGCAGGACGTGCTGGTCCCAGACGGCCTGGGCGATCTGCGCGAGGTGCGGGACGGGGTCGGCCTCCCGGAACCAGGCGGGCGCGTCGAGGTGGAACCGGTCCTGGATCCGGCGGGCCCGTCCGGCGAGCGCGGCCGGCAGCGCCGCCTGGAGTTTGAGCTGGGCGGTGGCCAGATCGGCGCCGAGGCCGAGCTCCCGCGCGGGTCCGGGGGCGCCGGCCAGGAAGAGGGAGCCGGCCTGGGCGTCGGTGAGGCCGGTGAGGCGTGTGCGGTAGCCGTCGGCCAGCCGGTAGCCCCCGGCCGGGCCGCGGTCGGCGAGGACGGGTACGCCCGAGGCGCCGAGGGCCTCGATGTCGCGGTGGATGGTGCGCACCGACACCTCGAGCTCGGCGGCGAGTTCGGGCGCGGTCATCCGGCCGCGGTTCTGCAGCAGCAGGAGCAGGGAGAGAAGCCGGTCGGCGCGCATGGCGTCATTGTCTCCCGTACCTGACAGAAGGTGTCAGGTACGGCTGCCAGCCTGGAGCACACCGGGCGGAGAGGCCGTCCGGCAGGCCGAGAGGACCATCGCCCATCATGCCCACGCCCGTAGAGACCGGTGGCCGCTTCACCTTCGCCAACTGGCAGGAGAGCCCGGTCGGCGCCGCGGACGCCGTCCCGCGGCTCGCCCACGCCCATGTCAACAACGCCTTCCCGGGCGGGACCGCGCCCCCCGAGCCCGCCGGCGACTACACGATCGCCTACATCGGGGAGAACCTCGGTTCCTACAGCGGGATGGAGTTGGTATCCGGCGGTCTCGACGGCCGCAAGGGCAGCTTCGTACTGGAGGAGCGCGGCACCTTCGACGCCGGCGGCACGGTCTGCCGTTTCGAGGTGGTGCCCGGATCCGGCACCGGGGACCTCGTGGGACTGACGGGCTCCGGCGGTTTCACCTACCGCCACGGTGACACCTCCGTCGCGTACACCTTCGTCTACGACCTGGGCGAGGAACCGTCCCGTTGAGGGACGGAGACGAGCCGTCGACCGAGCGGCTGGTTCGGCGGGTTGCGGGACCCGCCGGAGGCCGTTACCGGAACCAGCCGTACCGAAAGAATTGTTGAATATGGTCCCACTGTCCGGAAATACTCGGCCAATTTGGCGATGAGCGGACTGATGTTTCATCATCATGACTGCACGTCAGCTTTCGGCGTGCGTCAGAGGGAGGCGGGGGCGCCGGGGGGTCCCCCGTTCACACCGGATCGATGCCGCGGGCGGGTCACAGCTCTCGCCGCGGCCGCCGTGGCTCCCGTCCCCGTTCCCGTCACCCAGGCAAAGGCTCATGTCCGCCCTGCAGCTCTCGGACCTCATACGTTTCGCCCGCCACAACTCGCCCTACTATCGGGACCTCTACGCGTCCCTGCCACCGCACGTCGACCGCCTCACGGACCTTCCGGTGGTCGACCAGCAGGACTTCTGGGCGGCCAACACCCTGCACGACAGCCGTGTGCTGACCGGCCCGCTCAGCGAGGCCACGGTCTACAAGACCGGCGGCACCACCGGGTCCCCCAAGTTCTCCGTCTACACCCGCGACGAGTGGCGCACGTTCGTCACCGCCTTCGGCCAGGGGCTCGTGGACACCGGTCTGCGCCCGGGGCACCGCGTCGCCGACCTCTTCTACGCCGGGGAGCTGTACGCCAGCTTCCTCTTCGTCCTCGACTCGCTCGCCCACGCGCCCGTGGACAACGTCCGCCTGCCCATCGGCGGCGGCGCGCCGCTGGAGTCGACGATCCCCACGCTGCGCGATCTCGCCGCCCAGGTGCTGACCGGCACGCCCACCACTCTGTGCCGGCTCGCCGAGCAGGTCGTCTCCTCCGGTGTCCGGCTCGACGCGGTGGAGTTGCTCCTCTTCGGCGGAGAGGCCCTCTTCGACGACCAACGACGTCTGCTGACCGCCGCGTTCCCCGGAGCCGAGGTCCGTTCCGTCGGCTACGCCAGCGTCGACGCGGGCCTGCTCGGCCGCCCGGTGTCCGGCCCCGACGCCCGGGTGCACCGGGCCTTCTCCCCGTACGCGGTCGTCGAGATCCTCGACGACTCCACCGACGAGCCCATCACGGAACCTGGGCGGCCCGGCCGCGTCGTCGTCACCAGCCTCTTCCGCCGCCTGATGCCGATCATCCGCTACCCCGCCGGCGACCGGGCCGAGTGGACCGGCACCGGGCCCGGCCACTTCAGGATCCTCGGGCGCGCCGAGGAGGGCGTGCGGGTGGGTCCCGTCTCCCTCTACACGCAGGACGCCCAGGACGCCGTGGCCGCGGCGGACACCGCGGGCCACGTGGTCGGCATGCAACTCGTCGTCCGCCGCTGGGACGGCCGTGACGGGCTCGTCCTGCGACTGGCGACGACCCCCGGTGACGAGGCCCGCGGCCCGGTCGCGGGCGACCGTGCGGCACTGGCCGAGGCCGTCGTCACGGAGCTGGAGACCGTACGGCCGCTCTATCCGGACAGCGTGCGTGCCGGGTTCGTGCACCCGCTGTCCGTGGAGTGGGCGCGCCACCGCGACCTCGCCGTCAACCCGCGCACGGGCAAGCTCGTCCGCGTCCTCGACGAGAGGCCGACCGCATGACCGCCGCACCCCTGGCCGACGAGGCCGACCGGGCCGACACCGTCGGCACCGCCGAGACGCAGGCGCGTCCGGAGCCGCGGACCGGGACCGAGCGCCGCCGCGCTCCGCTGGTGCTGCGCAACCGCGCCTTCGGCGCCGTATGGCTCGGCCAGGTCCTCACCCAGGCCGCCGTGCGCATGTTCCAGGTCGGCGTGTCCTGGTGGATCGTCGCCTACGCCGTGCCCGAAGCCCGTGGGCTGGCCTCGGGGCTGTTCATGGCCGTCTGCACGCTGCCCGCCGTGGCGCTGGCGCCCGTCGTGGCCGGGGCCGTCGCCCGGTGCGCGCACCGCTCGGTGCTGCGGACCCCCGCCGCCGTTGCCGGGGTCGCCTCGGCCGCCCTCGCGCTGTGGGCGTACGGCGGCGGCCTGCCGCTGACCACGGTGTACGCCGCCGGTCTCGCCCTGGCCACCTGCCAGGCGTTCTTCGATCCGTGTCTGACCACCTCGGTCCCCGAACTCGTCGACGACGCCGACATCGAGACGGCCACCGGCTTCGAGCTGTCCACCCAGTCCTTGGCGGGCCTCGTGGGCGCGCTGCTCGGCGCCCTGACCGTCGACCGGGCGGGCGTGGCCGGACTGTCCGCCGGTTGCGCGGCCGCCTACCTCGGCGCCGCCGTGCTCGTCGCGTGCGCCCGGTTCCGTACCGTCGCGCCGGACGGGGTGGACGGGACGGACGGCGCGGACGGCGCGGACGGTGCGGCGGCCCCGCCCCGGCGGCGCCCGCTCCGCCGCATCCTGGCCGAACTGCCCTCCGTACGGCGGATCCTGATCTGCTTCACCGCGGCCAACCTGTTCACCGCCGCCGTGTTCGTCGTCATCCCCCTCTACACCCGGTCGGTGCTCCTCGGCGGAGGCGGCACCGTGGCCCTGCTGGAGGCATCCCTGGGCACCGGCGCGCTCGTCGGCGCGTTCACCGGCACCCGCGTGCCGGGCCGGCCCACCGTCGCCGGCGCCTGGTGCCTGGGCCTGATGGCCCTCGCCCTGGCGCTGCCCGGGCTGTTCGCGCAGCGCCCGGTCGTCGCGGGCTGCCTGGCCGTGGCCGGCTGGTGTGCCGGGGCCGTCAGCGTCCGCTTCGTCGCCCTGTTCCAGCGGATGGTGCCGACGGCGGACAAGCCCGGCTTCTTCGCCGTGATGCAGGCCGTCCTGGGCGCCTCGCTGCCGGTGGCGTCCCTGGTGTTCGGCTCCGCCGGCGACCACCTCTCCCCGCAGACGCTCTGCCTCGCGCAGGGCATCGGACTGCTCCCCGCGGCCTGCGCGTTGGCCCTGCTCGGGGCCCGTACGCCCGAGGCGGCCGCGGCGCAATCCACGGGAGGCGAGCGATGAGCCTTGTGATCGCCCCGGCCGTCCGCGCGGACATCGCCGAACTGCGCCAGCTCTACTACGCCGTCTACGGGCCGCACTACCCGGTGGCACTGGGCACCGACCCGGCCGAGATGGCCCGGCTCATCGCGGACCCGCACTCCCTGTGGCTCGTCACCCGCTGCGCCGACACCGGGGCCCTGACCGCGTCCGCCGCCATCCACGGCGAGGCCGGCAGCCGCACCGGCCGGTTGGAGGGCATCGCCGTGCACCCCGAGCACCGCTCGGCGGGCCTGGCCGCCGCCCTGACCGAGGCCCTGTGCGCCGGAATGCTGGATACGGGCCGCCTGGACTCGGTGTACGCGACCGTGCGCACCGTCAGCGCCGGTCCGCAGCGCGTCGTCGCCCGCAACGGTTTCCGCCCGCTGGGCATCCTGCCCAACGCGGTCGACCTCAGCACCCGCGAAAGCCTCGCGCTCTACGCGCGTCACGCCGGCGGAGTGCTCGACCGTCGGATCCCCGTCGCCGAAGTACCGGCCCCGCTGCTGCCGTTGCTGCGCACCTCCGAGTCCGCGCTCGGCATCGAGTACCCCGGCGTCAGGGCCACCGCCCGCCCGCTCCCGGCGCCGGCGCCGCACACGGCCGTCGAACGGCTGGAAGTGATCGAGGCACCGGCCTTTGTCCGCCGCCGCTTCCGCGAGCGGTTCCCCCGCGCCGAGGGCTGGTTCTACCCGCTGCACACCCCGAACGTGCTGCTCACCCCCGAGGACGGCCGGTTCGAGGTCTACGCCTACCTCAACCGCGCCGGCGGCTACGGCTCCCTGCTGACCGCCCATCCCGATCCGGCCGCCGCCGCGGCCCACCTCGAACCCGTCACCCGAGCCCTGGCCCGCGCGGGCGCCAGCTACGTCGAAGCCCTGGTACCGCTGGCGCACCACGAGGCCCTCTCGGCCTTCCTCGCCCAGGGGTTCGTCGCCGGAGCCCTCTACCCGGCCATGCGCGCGGACGGGGACGGCTTCCACGACTACGTCGTCCTGTCGCGTTCCGGCGAGCGCATCGACTTCCGCGGCGTCGCCGTCGAACCGCCCCTCCAGCCGTACCTGGACTGCTACGTGTCGGCCTGGGCGTCGACCCACCTGCCCACATCATCCGAGGTTGCCTCATGAACCCCCATCTCGCGCCGGTCGCCGTACCCGACCCGGCCCTGCTGCCGCACGTACAAGAGCTGTGCGACCTGACCGACCCGTACGCCTTCGGCCCCGAGCAGGACGCACTGTTCGCCGCGGCCATGGCGGAGACCAACGCCTGGCACACCGAGCGCTCCGCGTTCTTCCGTTCCCTGTACGAGGCCACTCCCCCGGCCGAGCCGTACCGTACGCCGCTCGTCCACGCGAACTTCTTCAAGCGGCACGAGGTGCTCTCCATCCCCCGCGAGGATGTCGACCTGCACCTGACCTCCTCCGGCACCACCGGCCAGAAGTCGCAGATGTTCTTCGACCGGTGGACCATCCGCTCCGCCCAGCGCATGGTCGCCCGGATCTTCGACCGCAACGGGTGGATCACCCCCGACCAGGAGGTCAACTACCTCCTCTACAGCTACGAGCCGGCCCCCTCGCTGAACCTCGGGACCGCCTTCACCGACAACTACCTGTGCGATTTCGCCCCCGCGCGCAGCGTCGCGTACGCGCTGCGCAACACCGGCGGCGAGCACGAGTTCGACCCCTTCGGCTGCATCGCCGCACTGCGCCGCTTCGAGCGGGAGGACGCCCCGGTCCGCATCCTCGGCTTCCCGGCGTTCCTCTTCTTCACCCTGGAGCGGATGCGGGCCATGGGGCTGCCTCCGCTGCGCCTGCCCGAAGGGTCCCTCGTCGTCCTCGGCGGCGGCTGGAAGGGCCACTCCGACCGGCGCATCGGCAAGGAGGAGCTGTACTCCCGGGTCACCGAGCAGCTCGGCATTCCCGGTGAGCGGATCCGGGACACCTTCGGCTCGGTCGAGCACTGCATCCCGTACATCGAGTGCGACCACCACCGGCTGCACGCGCCCGTCTGGTCGCGGGTGACGATCCGCTCCACCCGCACGCTCGAACCCCTGCCGTACGGGGAGCGGGGCTACCTGCACCTCGTGTCGCCGTACATCACCTCGGAGCCGGCGCAGAGCGTGGTCATGGGCGACCTCGCCTCCCTCCAGCCGGGCGACGCCTGCGGGTGCGAGCTCCCGACCCCCTGGTTCACCGTCCACGGCCGTGCCGGGGTGAGCCGCAACCGCAGCTGCGCGGTGGCCGCAGCGGAACTGATGAAGGGAATGGCGTGACCTTGAACGTGCACCACCACTACTGGCAGGGCTCCTTCATCGACGACGAGGAGGCCGTCCGCCACCTCGCCGAGCTGCCGGTGGCCGTCGAAGCCGCACTGGCCGAGGGGCTGGAGACCGAGACCGTCCTGGCCGCGTGCGACGCCCTCGGCGCCGCCCTGGGCGACCCGGACCACCCGGTGCGTGCCCGGCTCGCCGCGCACCTGCCCGAGGGCGAGGACCCGGCCGTCCTGGCCGAGTTGGGCGCTCTCCTCGGCCGGCGGGAGCTGACGCGCAAGCTGCGCCGGGAACTCGGGAGCGCGACGCCCGGCCGGCTGAACCGGGCGGATCCGCGCGAGACGGTCTACGAAGCGTGGGCGCCCGTCGGGATGGTCGCCCACATCGCGCCGGGCAACGCCGCGACGGTCGCGCCCCTGAGCATCGTCGAGGGCCTGCTCGCCGGCAACGTCAACGTGCTCAAGACCAGCAGCGACGACACCCTGCTGACCCAGCACCTGATGGCCGAGCTCGCGGCCCTGGACCCCAGCGGCGCACTCGCCGCGCGGATCGTCGTCCTGCGCTTCCCCTCCTCCCGGCAGGAGTGGCTGCGTCTGATGTGCGCGCCGGCGGACGCCGTCGCCGTCTGGGGCGGGGAGGCCGCCGTCGAAGGGGTGGCCGCCCATGTGCCGGCCGGCTGTCGGCTGGTGGAGTGGGGGCACCGGATCTCCTTCGCCTACCTGACGGCCGACGCGTGGTCGGACGCCGGGACGCTCGACGCCCTGGCGGACGACGTCTGCCTGTACGAGCAGGAGGCGTGCTCCAGCCCCCAGGTGGTCTACCTCGACACCGAGGACGAGGACGAGGTCTTCGGTTTCGCCGAGCGGTTCGCCGCGGTCCTCGCCACCCGGCCGCCGGCCGCGACCGGTGCTCCGGCGGAAGAGTCGGACCCGGCGGAGGCGGCCGAGCTGACCACCACCGAGCTGATGGCCCGGCTGGAGGAGCACCTGGGCCTGACCCGGGTGTTCGCCGCTCCCGACGGCTCGTGGCGGGTCATGGCCGACACCCGGTCCCCGCTGACCGCCTCGCCGCTGCACCGCAGCGTGTGGGTCAAGCCGCTGCCCCGCAAGCGGTTGATCGCCACCCTGCGGCCGATGCGCCGCTACCTCCAGACGGCGGGCATCGCGGGCAGCGCCACGGACATCGCCGAGCTGTCCCGTACCGCCCTCGCCGCGGGCGTCACCCGGGTCACGCCGGTCGGCGCCATGCTGCGGAGCTACGCGGGTGAGCCGCACGACGGCGTCTACGCCCTGCAGCGCTACAGCCGCCGCGTCGCGGTCCAGGCCGATCCGGCCGGCTTCGCCACGACCGCTTGCCTGGACGACCTGGTCCGGCCCGTGCTGCTGCCGCGTCCCGCGGGCCCGCTGCTGGGCAAGGAGGACGTGCAGGAGCCGGCCCGCCGGCTGACGCGGGCCGATGCCGAGCTGTACTTCCGTAGCGGTGGCAGCACCGGCGCGCCGGCGCTGTCGGTCTTCAGCTACGACGACTACGACACGCAGATGCACGCCGCGGCCCGGGGCCTGGTGGCCGCCGGCTACGACCCGGCCGTGGACCGGACCGCCAACCTGTTCTACTGCGGCTCCATGTACGGCAGCTTCATCAGCTTCTTCTCCGTGCTGGAACGGCTCGGAGGGGTGCAGTTGCCGCTGTCGGCGGGACCCGACCACCGGGCCACGGCGCAGGCGCTGATCGACCACGGGGCCGACACCCTCTTCGGCATGCCCTCCTACCTGTGGCAGCTGCTGCACGCCGAGGAGGACGCGTTGCGCGCGTACGGCGGCCTGCGCAAGGTGTTCTACGGGGGCGAGCACTTCACCGAGGAGCAGCGGCGCACCTTGAAGGACACCTTCGGCATCGAGGTGGTCCACTCGATCACCTACGGCAGCACCGACCTCGGCCCGCTGGGCTACCAGTGCACCGAGAGCTCCGGCGGCGTCCACCACCTGCACGCCGACCTGCACACGATGGAGATCCTGGACCTGGCCGAGGACCGCCCGGTGGTCCCGGGTGAGACGGGCCGGCTGGTCTTCACCACGCATGCCCGGCGCGGCCAGCAGCTGGGCCGGTACGTGATCGGTGACCTGGGCCGGGAGGTCCCGGGCCGCTGCCCGTGCGGACGGCACGCTCCGCGCTTCGAGCTGCGGGGCCGCACCGGCGACGTGATGCGCGTGGCGACGTACTTCCTGAACCTCCGGCGCTTCCTGGTCCTGGCCGAGGAACAGGGCGGCCACCGGGGCGAGTTGCAGGTCCGGCTCGACTCCGCCGACGCGCGCGAGCGGCTGACCGTACGGGTGGAACGGACCGCGGCGACGGACCCGGAGCGGCTGCGGGACGTCTTCCTGGCCGGCTACCCGGAGCTGCGCTCGGCGGTCGCGGAGCGGCTGCTGGACCTGGTGGTCGAGGCGGTGGACGGCGCGTCGCTGGACCGCAGTGCGACCAGCGGCAAGCTCCTCGCCGTGGTGGACGCGCGCCGTTAGACGGCCGGGGGCGCGGGCCGGCCCTCAGGCCGACCCGCGCCCCCTCCTGTCCCCTGAGGGGTGTCAGGTCACGGTGCGCCGAAGGTGAGCGTCAGCTGCGGCGTCCCTTCGTTCGCCTGCGCCTCGGAGGACCACAGCCACAGGGCGTCCGTACCGGTGCTGGTGAGCGCCAGGCCGTAGCTGCCGCCGAGGGCCGTCGCGACGCTCGCGGTGGTCAGCCCGGTGGTGTGCACCGCCGAACCGTCCGCGATCCCGGCGAAGGTACCGAGCGCCGGACCACCCAGCGCGGGGCGGTTGTTGTACGTGGTGCCGCCCTCGCTCCACGAGCCGGTGACCGGGACCACCGAGACGGTGTCCGTGGTGCCGGCGCCGCTCTGCGTGCTCGTCTTCACGCTGAGCGCGGCCGCCTTCAGTACCGTGCCCGCGGGCGCGGCGGGCAGGTCGAAGCGCAGGTAGCTCCCGTAGAACGAGGTGCCCCGCACGGCGAGCGATCCCGAGGTGCCGTAGTTGGTGGCGGGCGCTCCCGCGTTGGCGTAGGTGTCCTCCGCGGCGGGGACCTGGACCACCGAGTCGGCCGGGGCGGTGGCGAGGGCGTAGTGGTTCTGCACCTGTGCCGCGCTGAGCACCGTCGGGTACACGGCGGTCTCGTCGAGCCGGCCCGCCCAGTAGTCGCTGGTCGGGCGGTTCGGCCAGCCGTTGAGGTTGTCGCCGCCGGTGCGCCAGTAGCCGGCGTAGTTCTCGTGCGTGGTGACGTTCAGGGTGCCCTTCGGCGCGCCGTCCACGTAGAGGGTCATCCCGCCCGGCCCCTGGGTGGCGACGACATGGTGCCACTGGTTGTCGTTGTAGGCGGCCGGGGTGGTGATCGTGCGGGTGGCTCCGGTGTAGACGCCGAAGACCAGCCGTCCGTCGTTGGTCATGTAGACGTGCTTGTCGTACTGGTTGCTTGCGCCGGTCTGGCGGCTCCCGAAGCCGACGAGCTTGCCGCCTCGGGTGGTGTCGGTCCGGAACCAGGTCTCGACGCTGTAGGTGCTGCCGATCGTCTGCCGCTCGTCCCCGTACACGTGGGTGTTCGAGCCGTTGAAGCCGATCGCCGTGCTCGCGCCGGAGACCGCGCCGGGCGTCTGCCGCAGGGCGGGGGCGTTGTTGTGGACGCCGCTCCGGTTGCCCGCCGAGGAGTCGGCGACGAAGGGCAGGGTCGATTCGTCGTAGCGCCAGTACAGCTCGGCGCCGTCGGTGCGGACCTTGTTCGGGTAGCCCTCCGCCGTGGTCGGGACGGTCACGCTCGCCGTCGCGGACAGGGCGCTGGTGTTGCCGGCCCCGTCGGTGGCCGTCACGCGGTAGGTGTACGACTGGCCCGCCGCCACGGTGGTGTCGGTCCAGGAGGCCTGCGGTCGCCGGAAGAACAGCGAGTCGGCGGTGACCGTGGCGATCGGCGCGGCCGCGCCGTTCCGGTAGATCCGGTAGGTCAGCGCGCTGTCGTCGAGGTCGAGGCTGGTACGCCAGCGCACCTGGGCCTCGTCCGGCTCGAAGCTGACCGCGCTCGCCACGGGCACGGTGGGCGCGCCGGTGTCCCCGGTGGAGGCGAAGCGCGTCAGGCTCTGCTGCGCGGCGCCGTTGACGGTGGTGAACTCCCCGCCGACCCACAGGTACTGGACGCCGGCCTTGGAGCCGACCGTCATCACGCGCGGTCCGATGCCCTCGCCGATGCCGTCGTTGGTGTCGGGGGCCCAGCCGAGCTTGCCGGTGCCGGTGGTGGGCTGGGCGAGCAGGTGGTGGCGCTGGCCGTCGGGGAACTCGCCGACGCTGGAGCAGTCGTGCGCGTGCGAGGCGCTGTAGAGCACGTTCTGGTAGGGCAGCACGGCCTGGGTGGCGCCGAGGCAGGTGTCGCGCCAGCGCTGGCCGAAGTCGCTGAGGTTCAGGGCGATCCGGCCGTCGAAGACCCCGCCGCCCGTACCCTCGTTGCCGGTGTAGAAGCCGGTGCCGTCGGTCGCGATGTCCTTGACGACGGAGTTGGTCTCGATGAAGCCGGCGTACGACTTGGTGAGCGCGCCGCTCGTCGCGTCGACGACGGCCAGGGCGTGCGTGTTCGTGCCGTTGACGGTGAAGAAGTCACCGCCGAGGATCACGTGGTCGCCGTCCGGGGTGACCTCGACGGCGCGCCCGGGTTCGTCGGCGTCGGCGGTGAAGGGCTTCAGGGCGCCGTCGGTCGCACCGACGGCGGCGAAGCGCCCACGCGGTTGGCCGGCGACGGTGAGGAAGTCGCCGCCCGCGTAGACGGTGTCGCCGGTGACGGCGAGGGCGCGCACGGTGGCCGCGAAGGCTGGGCGGAAGCCCTGCTTCACGGTGCAGCTCGCCACGTCGACGGCGGCGAGACTGGAGACGGCGGTGCCGTTGACGGCGCCGAAGTAGCCGCCGACGTACAGGGTCTCCTTGTCCGGTGAGAGGGCGAGCGCGCGGACCGTGGCGGTGCCGGAGCCCACGGTGAAGGACAGCTCGCAGGAGGTCGGGGCGCCGGTCGCGGCGTCGAGGGCCACGAAGTTCACGGCCGACCGCTCGCTTCCGGAGCCTCCGGCCGGCGGGCGCACCGTGGAGAAGGTGCCGCCGACGAAGACCTGGCCGCCCGCCTCGGCGAGGGCCCAGACGACGCCGTCGGGCTGCCAGGTGGACAGCTCGTCGGCGGTGAACGCGACGGGCGGGGTGAGCGCCGCCGCCTGCGGGACCAGGCCGAGGCCCACCCCCGCTCCGGTTCCGGCCAGGGACAGGGCGAGAGCGGCCACCAGCCCTCGGGATCTACGCATGAATCCCCCAGTTCGATGTGCGGTACGGCCGTGGGTGCGACCGTGCGGGAGATGGCCGAAAATCGCCGAACAGCAGTCCACAGCCATGCCCACGGGCGCACCCTAGAGCGATTCGAGGCCTGATTCATCCCACTTGACACATCGGATGCAAAATCGCGCCGGGCCCCGCGCTCACGCGCGGGGCTTCGCCCGGACGTGCATGCGCTCGCCCTGCCGCCCGAAGAGGCTGAGGATCTCCACCGGCCGCCCGTCCGCGCTGGTGAACCAGTGGGGCAGTCGGGTGTCGAACTCGGCCGCCTCGCCGGGGCCGAGGACCAGGTCGTGCTCGGCGAGGACCAGGCGCAGCCTGCCCTCCAGCACGTACAACCACTCGTAGCCCTCGTGCGTCCGCGGCTCCGGCTCGCCGCCCCGATCGGGGATGAGCATCTTGTACGCCTGCAGGGGGCCCGGGCCGCGGGTCACCGGCACGGCCGTGCCGCCGTTCGGGAGGGTGCGGGGGGTCAGCCGTACCCGGGGGTCCCCCACTTCGGGGGCGCCCACCAGGTCGTCCAGGGGTACCCGGTACGCGGACGCCAGCGGCAGCAGCAGTTCCAGGCTGGGGCGGCGCTGCCCGGACTCCAGCCGGGACAGGGTGCTCTTCGAGATGCCGGTCGTCTCGGAGAGCGCGGCCAGGGTGAGTCCGCGTCCGGCGCGCAGCCGTCTGAGCCGGGGCGCGACCTCGTCGAGGACCGCCTGGTGGGGGGATGGCTTGTCGTCCATACGGCCATTGCACCCGGCCGTCCCGGAATCGGCAACAAGGTTTGCCGTCGGCCACCGGGCGACCGCACCCTCCCGGCATGAGCCCACACAGTGATTCCGCGACCGGACACCCACGGCAGCGCACCGGCGGCGAGGACGGGACGGCGTCCGCCGGCGCGCACCGGCCCGCGGTCCGGTGGACGCTCGCCGGTCTGTCCCTCTCCGTTCTGCTCTCCTCGCTGGGCACCGGCATCGCCCACGTCGGCCTGCCGACCCTGGCGCAGGTGTTCTCGGCCTCCTTCCCGGAGGTCCAGTGGATCGTCCTCGCGTATCTCCTCGCCGTCACCACCCTGGTCGTGGGAGCCGGACGCCTCGGTGACCTCGTCGGCCGCCGACGGCTGCTCCTGGCGGGGATCTCCTTGTTCACCGCGGCCTCGGTGCTGTGCGCCGCCGCGCCCACGCTGTGGCTGCTGGTCGGCGCGCGGGCGGCCCAGGGGGTGGGCGCCGCGGTGATGATGGCCCTCACCCTGGCGTTCGTCGGTGAGACGGTCCCCAAGGAGCGGACGGGCAGCGCCATGGGGCTGCTCGGCACGATGTCCGCGGTGGGGACGGCTCTCGGTCCGTCGCTGGGCGGGGCCCTGCTCGCCGGGTTCGGCTGGCGGGCGCTCTTCCTCGTCAACGTACCGCTGGGGATCGCGGCGTTCCTGCTCTCGCACCGCCATCTGCCCGCCGACCGGCGCGAACCGGGGGTCGACCGGGCCCGCTTCGACCACCTGGGCACGCTGCTGCTCGCGCTGACGCTTGCGACGTACGCGCTCGCGATGACCCTCGGTGGCGGCCGCTTCGGGGCGCTCGACACGACGCTGCTCCTGGCCGCCGCCTGCGGGATCGCCCTCTTCGTGCGCGTCGAATCGAGGGCCGCCTCACCCTTGGTCGAAGGGGCGCTCGTCCGTGATCCGGTGATCGGTCCGGGCCTCGCCTCGAGCGCCCTCGTGTCGACGGTGATGATGGCGACGCTGGTGGTCGGGCCGTTCTACCTCTCCCGGACGCTCGGGCTCGGCGCGGCCCCGGTCGGACTCGTCCTGTCCGTCGGTCCGCTGGTCGCCGCGGTGACCGGGGTGCCCGCCGGCCGTCTCACGGACCGGTTCGGAGCGCGGCGCATGACCCTGCTCGGGCTGCTGACGATGACGGCCGGCGCCGTCGCCCTGTCCCTGATACCGGAGTCGCTCGGTGTCCTCGGTTACGTGGCCCCGCTCGCGCTGGTGACCGCCGGCTACGCGGTGTTCCAGACGGCCGACAACACCGCCGTCATGGCGGAGGTCGGCCCGGACCGGCGGGGCGTCGTCTCCGGCATGCTGGGTCTCTCGCGCAACCTCGGCCTGTTCACCGGCGCCTCCGTCATGGGCGCCGTGTTCACGCACGCCTCGGCGTCGGCCGACATCGCCTCGGCGCCCCCCGGGGCCGTGGCCACCGGGATGCGGTTCACCTTCCTGGTCGCGTCGGCCCTGATCCTCGTCGCCCTCGCCGCCGTCGCCGCGGTGGGCCGAGCGGCGCCCCGGTCCGACACCTGATCATGTGGCGGGCAGGGGGCGGCACAGCAGGGCGGCCGGGGACGGGCGGGTGGCGGCGCGGGTGGTGAAGGCGATGCCCGCCGCGTACTCGGTGGGCAGGCACTGGCCCTTGTGGTTCCCGTAGGCGAAGTCGCCGCCGGGCCCGCCCGCCGGACGGTTGTCGCCCCGGTCGAACCACACCGTCCGGCCGGCTCCGGGAAGCGCCGTACGGGCCGGGGCGCACAGCGCCGCCGAGACCCGCTCGCCGCGCAGGCTGTAGCCGATCAGGAACTGGCCGGCCGGGCACTGGAACTTGGTGTACCCGGTGGCCCAGTCTCCGCCCGGCGGGACGTACGTCTCGTCGCGGACCACGGTGTGCCCGCCCGTCGGGGTGCGCAGGTCGGAGCTGGTGCACAGGCCGCGGCCGCCGGTGTGGGCGAGCCCGGTGAGGCGGGCGCCGTCGGGGCAGACCGCCTTGCGGGCCCCGCTGTCCCAGTCCCCGGCGGCCCGGGTGCGCAGCGAGGCGTTGTGGTCGCGGTGGTCCGTGGTCAGTTGGTACCAGGCGGTGGTGGCGGGGACCGGTCCGGTACGGCCGGGGGTGGTGGTGAGCGGGGACCAGCGGGCGGTGCGCCAGTCGCCCGCGTCCAGGACGCCGGAGCGGTGGCCGGTCGCGTCGTAGCGCAGCAGGGCCCAGCTGTCGCCGCCCGGGGCGCCCTGGGCGTCGGTGCTCCAGCCGACGAGGGGCCAGTACGCGAAGTCGGCGTCGGCGCGCGTCAGATAGGCGGTGATGCGGTCGAACCAGGTGCGCGGGGCGGCGCCGTTCTCGTCGGCCCCGATGCCGAACTCACTGATCCAGACGGGGGCGGTGAAGTGCGTACCGGTCTCCGCGGACACGAAGAAGGCCTGGTCGTACAGGGTCTGTTCGAGCTCCGCGGCGGTCATGTCCTGGTAGCGGAGGTCATGGGTCTCGCCCATACCGGTCGCGCCGCTGTGCCGGGGGCCGGTGTACCCGTAGAAGTGGGCCGAGTAGACCAACTTGTTCGAGGTGACCAGGGTGTGGGACAGGGTGCGTACCGGGGTGAGGGTGGGGCGGCCGTGCGGGAAGCCGTCCACGGGCAGGCCGAACCAGTTGATGCCCTCGACGACGATCAGCAGGTTCGGGTTGGCCTCGGTGAGGATGCGGTCGGCGGCCTCCTGGGCGGCCGCGTGCCAGTCGTGGTTGTCGCCGAGGCCCCAGTTGGGGTCGTCGAAGAAGTCGCGGCGGACCTCGTTGTAGAGATCGGCGCCGACCACCCGCGGGTTGTCGCGGTAGCGGCGGGCGAGGAAGACCCAGTCGTCGGCCCACCGGGTGGTGGAACGGCCGCTGTTCCAGCGTTCGTTGCCGTCCAGGCCGCAGCACCAACGGGTGGTGACGGTGTGGTTGTTCAGGATGACGGCGAAGCCGGCGTCGGTGAGGGCCGTGACCACGGCGTCGTAGACCTGGAGGGGCGTACGGCCGCGCAGGGCCGGATTGGCGGCGACGGCGGAGTCCGGGACGGGAGTGGTGTCGCGCAGCATCTCGTTGGAGAAGGGCAGCCGGATGCTGTTGAGCCCCAGGGACCGGAAGTCGGCGAGCAGGGCGGGCAGGGGCGCCCGGTCCAGGCCGATCGGGATGCCGTGGGCGTTCTGCCCGCTGTGGTGCGTGGCGGGATCGTCGCGGTCGCCCGAGCCGTTCCAGGAGCCCTGGGCTCCGTCCCAGTTCCCGGAGCGCAGGCGGAAGCGGTCGCCCCGCGCGTCGACGATGTACCGGCCGCGGGTGGACAGCGGCGGTGTCCAGGCCTCGGCGGTGCCCGGGGCGGCCGCGGGCGGTGGGGCGGCGGCGTGGGCGGGCTGCGCGGAGGGCGTCGCCAGGGCGCCGGCCACCAGCAGGAGGGCGCACAGGACCGCGCGTAAGAGGCTCTTCATCTCGCTCCTGCCGGAATCGGCCGTCCCGGCGGGCGGCTGCCGCGGGCAGGTTACCGGCGGGTCGCTTGCGGGGGAAGTCGAACGCGGGGACGGTTTCGGCCACGGGCGGCACCCACCGGATCCGGCCGGTCGAGGCCCGGTCACGCACCGTCACCCTGGAGAAACGGCCCCGCGCGGCGCCGCGCCCCTCTACCGTGCCCTGAGGTGAACGGCACGGCACCGGAGGGCGGGGCGGATGGACGACGAGGAAGACATGCGGCTGGCGGGTATGACGCCGGAGATCTCCCGCCGCACCCTCACCCTGCTACGCGGTCTGGCGGGCCTCGAACCGCCCGAGCAGGTCCCCGAGGAGGCCATGGTCGTCGCCGACGCGGTGCTCGCCGAGCACGGCACCGACGGGCTCAGGGTGCTGGTGATGACCCTGGCGGCCTGGGCGACGGCCCAGATCGAGAACGTCGCCGAGCTGAGCGGGCGCAGCCACGAGGCCGTCCTCGACGCGATGGAGCTGGCCTGCCTGGAGGCGAACGCCGAGGACACCCCCTAGGACGTGTCCTGTCGATCAGGCCGGTCTCGATCGGCACGACCCCCTGGAGGATCCCCAGGCGCACAAGGCCTCAGGAGCCCCGTTCCCGCACCGGGCGTGGAAGAAACCGGGTCCGGTCCGGCCGCGATATGGCGGCTGTCGGCGACACTGGGAGAGCAGGAGCGTCGTGGGGGGTCGTGATCGGAGGCCGTCGTGAGCACACCTTCCCCCATCCGGATCGCCGCCGTCCTGTCCACCGAGCACCGTGGACGGCTGATGTCCCAGGCCCGTGAGGTCAATTTCCCGGAGAGCGCGCGCATCTTCGACGAGGGCACCCGGGCGGATTCCTTCTGGATCGTGCGGTCCGGCACCGTGACCCTGGAGATCCCCGTCGCCGGCCGTCGGCCCGCGCCCGTGGAGAGCCTCGGCCCCGGCGAGCTGGTGGGCTGGTCCTGGCTGTTCCCGCCGTACGTGTGGCAGCTGGGCGCGGAGGCGATGACGCCGGTACGGGCGTACGAGTTCGATGCCGCGACCGTCCGGATGCTGATGGACGCCGATCCCACCTTCGGTTCCGCGATCGGGCACTGGGTCGGACGCGTCCTCGCGATGCGCCTGCAGCAGACGCGCACCCGCCTGCTGGAGCTGTACGCGCCCCGCCTCAGCAGCACCGCCTGACCACGCCCTCCCGCCCTCTCGGCCGCCCCGCGCCGCAGGCACGGCGCGGCCGGGACGACCGCGGCGGCCTGCATCACGGCCGCGGAGGCGCCGAACGTCGCCGCGAGGGCGTCCCACGGGATCACCGAGGGCGGAGACGGCCCGGTCGCCGGTGCCGAAGACCCGGGTGACGTCCTTGAGTTGGATCGCGTCGTTCTCCATGCCCCCGGCCAACCGTCGCGGACGGCGCGGCACAGGGGGCCCAGGCCGTGTCCCGGGGGTGGGGCCGGCCCTACCACCGGAGGGGGTCCGGACCCCGTCCCGGCAGATCACAGCCGTGGTGCGACAGGTTTCGGGGAGGTGTCCCGGTCGGTGTTCGGCCGATTCGGCGGCTCGCTCCCGTACAGGTCAGCCCGTTCGCATGGCTGCGGTCTGCAGTCATTCGTACACGATCGGTGACGAAAAATGGGGGTGCGAACGAGCGTTCACCGCTCGCGTCGGCAAGACTGCGTCCGCTATCCGAAACAGCAACCCAAGGGAGTGTTCGAAATGCGGTCCATCGCAAAGGGTCTCGGGCTCGGTTCCGCCGCCATGGCGCTCACCGCGCTCACCGCGCTGGCCTGGCCGGGTACGGCCGGAGCCGCACCGACCGGTACGGAGAGCCTGTACGCCCCGTCCGCGCTGGTGCTCAGTGTGACGGCCGGGCCCGATGCCGAAACGGGCACGGTCATGCGCGCCGTGACCCTCGTCTGTTCACCGACGCCCGGCGGGACGCACCCCAACCCGGTAGCGGCGTGCGCCGAGTTACGTGCGAACGGCTCTCAGCTCGACCCGCTCGCCGCGCCGGCTGCCGACGCCGTCTGTACCAGGGAGTGGAACCCGATGACGGTGGCGGCCGTCGGGGTGTGGCAGGGCCGCCGGCTCAGCTACACGTACACCTTCGCCAACCCGTGCGGCCTGCGGAACACCTCCGGCACGCTGTTCGGCTTCTGACCCCCCGTGGAGCGCTGGGCCGGGCGGCGCCGTGCGACCGCCGTCCGGCCCGGCCCGCGGCGGGTTGCCGCCGACACGGCCGCATCCTCAGCCCAGTTCGAGGCTGGTCACCCCGAACAGTTCCGTCAGGGCGAGGTCCGGTGTCGGGCCGGTGTACATCCGGGCGGTCTCGAAGGCGGGGGCCAGACCGAGGCGTTCGAAGAGCGCGCCAGCCGTCGGGTTCGCGTCCGGTACGTCCACGGACACCAGGCCGTCGGGGGCGTGCCGGGCCAGCCGCCGCAGCAGGGCCGCCGCCACCGCCGGGGTGGCCGCGTAGAGGGGGCCGATCCGGTGGGCGGCGCTGGAGGGGCGGATCACGCCGAGGCCCTCGATCCGGCCGTCCCGGACGGCGGCCAGGGCGGTGCGACCGGGCAGCCCGGTCCAGGCGGACAGGAAGGCGTCCCGCGCCGCGGGGAAGAACCGCCGGTCGTAGGCGGCGAGCCGGCCGAAGGGCAGGGTGGCCGCGTCCACGATCTCGACGGCGCGGTCGTCCTCCCCTTGCGGGACGCCTTCGTAGCGGAAGTTGTTCCAAGCCGAACGGAACCCGGATTTACGGTAGTTGTCCTGCTGGTCGACGACCCCGTCCAGGCCCACGAGCCGCCCGTCGAGCCGTTCCATCCCGGCGTGCCACAGCCGGATGCCGTACCCCTGGCCACGGACGGCGGGCCGGGCGATGTAGAAGCCGATGAAGCCGAAGCCTCCGCCGTACCGCACGGCGGAGATGCAGGCCACCGGCTCGCCGTCCAGCCGCCCGACGAGAAACCCCTCCGGGTCGGCGACCGCGAAGGCGAACCGGTCCGAGTCCCCCGGGTTCCAGCCCTCCTCGTCGGCCCAGTCGCGGATCAGCTTCATGTCGGCGGCGCTCGCGCCGGCGATCTCGAATCCCGTCATGCCGGTGTTGTACCAGATGGGGCCGGTGTGCGCAGGAGTGCCTGATCAGCCGTCAGGAGGCTGCTGAACGCGGCCTGATCGGCCTCCCGATGGAGGTCGCTGACCTGCCCGTCCCCTACTTCGACGACCCGCCAGACCCCGTCCGCGCGCAGGGCGAGGTCGGTGGTCACGAAGGGGCAGCCCAGCGCCTCGACGGCCGCCCGGACGGGTTCGAGGGCCGGGTCGAGTGCCGGCTCGGGGGCCGGCTCGGGGGCCGGCTCGAACGGGTGCGCGACCTCGGCGACCGGACTGTCGGGGTGGGCCGTGACCAGCCGCGGCACCCCGTCCCGCCACCACACCCGTACCTCGGCGGCCGCCCCCTCCGGCGTGACGAAGTGCTCGAAGGCCCTCAGCACCACCCCGCCCGTCAGGAACTCGCCCTGCAGTTCGACGAAGCGGGCGACGACACGGTGCAGGGCGGCCGCGTCGGCGAGGTCCGGCACGTAACATGCCTCGTCCCACTCGTGCTTGCGGGACTTCACATAGTCCTTGACGACGGCGGCTCCCGGCGGCAGGCCGGCCGCGAGGGCCCCGAGCCCCTCCGGGTCCGGGACCGCGCCCGGCCCCGCCGGCAACCAGCCGCTGACCGGTGTCAGTCCGGCGAAGGTCTCGTACCAGCCGGGTAGTTCGTGCGCGCGGCGGTACGCCTCCGGGGTGACGACGAGCTCGCCACCGCGCCTGCGCAGGGCCGCGTGCAGTGCGGCGTACCGGCCCACGGGGATCATCCAGCCCCGGTACCAGACCGATCCGGTCCCCTCCGGAACGCGCGCGACGGCCCGCTCCGCGTCCCCGGCGAGCAGCGCGTCGTGGTCGATGAGCCCGACGGTGCCCCCGGCGGCATGCAACTGCCGGGCCTCCGCCGCGAAGTGGGCGTCGACCCGGCGCTCGTTCAACGGGTCGCGGCAGTAGAGGACGGTGGTGGTCGCGGTTGTCGTAGCCATGCGCCCACCCTATGAACAGCCCCGTCGATCACCGTACGGATTTCAGCCCGCGCAGATCACGTCGTCGAGCCGGATGGGGTTGGAGTCGAGACGCACGTACGCGGTGAACGTGTCCGTGCCGCCGGAGGCCCAGTGGGTGGTCACGGTGGCCCAGCCCACCGAGGCGGTCTTGGCGACGGTGACCGGGCCGATGCTGATCTCCTGCGGCTCCTCGTGGGAGCAGAGCAGGACGTCGACCTCCTCATTGACCTGCTGTCTCTCCTTGAGGATCTGCGAGATCCGGGTCTCCCGGTCCTGCGCGGAGGGACCGTGGTCACCGTAGAAGCCGCTGAGGAAGTCGCTGATCTGGGCAGCGGTGTGCCCCTTCCCCGCGACGGCGGCGGGTGCGGCGAGGGCGGGAACGGACGGCATGACCGGCAGCACGAGCAGGGTCAGCAGCAGGGCACCGAGACGGTACGGCTTGAGCATCATGTCCGGTCTTGTACCCGCCGAGCCGGTGAATCGGGAGGGCTGGGCCCGGATCTCACTCCTGCGGGGGTCGGGATTCACCGCAGAAACGACCCTCCGGCCCGTGCGCGGAAATCGGCTCGCGGGCGGCCCGCACCCCTACGTAGGGTCGATGCATGGGGAAGCCACTTGTCGCAGTGTTCAGCGGGGCCGGAATGTCCACCGACTCCGGAATTCCGGATTACCGGGGCCCCCAGGGCCTGTGGCGGCGGGAACCCGACGCCGAGAAGCTCGTGACCTACGAGTACTACATGGCCGATCCGGAGATCCGGCGCCGCTCCTGGCTGATGCGCTCCGAGCTCGGCGCGCTCGGAGCACGCCCGAACGCCGCGCACCTGGCCGTGGCGGAGCTGGAGCGCGGTGGCACCCCGGTACGGGTGATCACCCAGAACGTGGACGGGCTGCACCAGCTCGCCGGGGTGCCCGACCGCAAGGTGTTCGAGCTGCACGGCAGCGCCCGGTCGGTGGTGTGCACGACCTGCCACGCCCGGTCGGGGATGGACGAGGCGCTGGCCAGGGTGGCCGCCGGAGAACCGGATCCCGCCTGCCTGGTGTGCGGCGGGATCCTCAAGTCGGCGACCGTGATGTTCGGCCAGCGGCTCGACCCCGAGGTGCTGGGGCAGGCCATCGCCGTGGCCAAGGGCTGCCAGGTCTTCATCGCCGTCGGGTCGACCCTGCAGGTGCAGCCCGCCGCGTCGCTCGCCGGGATGGCCGCGGAGGCCGGGGCCCGGCTGATCATCGTGAACGCGGAGGAGACCCCGTACGACCCGCTCGCCGACGAGATCGTCCGCGAGCCGATCGGCACCGCCCTGCCGGCTCTGCTGGCCCGGTTCGCCACGTCCTGACCCACGCCCCGACGCGCCCGACCGCGCCCGGGCCCGAGACCTGGCCCGCCCCGGCCCTGGCCCGGCCGGCGGTCTAGGCAGCGTCCGCCGCCCGGCGCATCTCCTCCACGTCCAACTTCTTCATCCGCATCATGGCGGCGGTGGCCCGGGCGGCGCGCCCGGGGTCCGGGTCGGCGATCAGGTCGATGGCGCCCGGCGGGATGACCTGCCAGGACACACCGAACCTGTCCTTGACCCAGCCGCAGACCCCCTCCTCGCCGCCGCCACCGGTCAGCGCGTCCCAGTAGTGGTCCGCCTCCGCCTCGTCGGCGCAGCGGATCTGGAAGGAGATCGCCTCGGTGAAGGGGAACTGAGGTCCGCCGTTGAGGCCGATGAACCGCTGGCCGTTGATCTCGAACTCGACGACCATCACCGAGTCGGCCTCGCCGGGGCCCGCCTCCGTGTACCGGCCGATCCGGCCGATCTTGCCGTCCTTGAAGACGGACAGGTAGTAGTCGGCGGCCGCTTCCGCGTTGCCGTCGAACCACAGACACGTGGTGAATCCGTTGCCGCTCATCTCTGCCTCCGGGCCGGTGACGGGACGGTGGACACCGTCCCTCACATACAGACCGGCCCCGGACCCGAAATTCATCGGTGGGTCCGGGGCCGGTCCGCATGCAGCCGGTAATTCGCCCGTTCGGCCTACTTGGCGGGCTCCGCGCCCTGGGCGAGCATCCGCTCGACGACGCGCTCGGCGGCGTCGCCCTTGTCCAGGTCGCAGAACTCGGCGCGGAACGCCGCCCGCGCCTCGGCGTACTCCGCCCCGACCGTGTCCGCGTTGCGCACGGCCTCGATCAGGCTCGCCGAGTCCGCCAGCAGCGGTCCCGGCGCCTTCGCCTCCAGGTCGAAGTTGAAGCCGCGCAGCGTGTCGCGGTAGTGCGCCAGGTCGTACGTGAAGAGCAGGATCGGCCGGTCGGTGTGTGCGAAGTCGAACATCGCGGAGGAGTAGTCCGAGATCAGCACGTCGGCGACCAGCAGCAGGTCGGTCGCGTCGGGCCAGCGCGACACGTCGACGACGAACCCGTCGCGGACGCCGTCACGGACCTGCTCCGTCACGTGGTGGTGGCCACGGATCAGCAGGACGTGGTCCTCGCCCAGCTCGCGACGGGCCTGCTCCAGGTCGATCCGCAGGTCGAGCTTGTAGCCGCCCGTGAAGGACTCGTTGTTCTCTCGCCACGTGGGCATGTAGAGGACGACCTTCTTGCCCTCGGGCAGGCCGAGACGGCGACGGACCTCGGCGATCCGCTGCGCGTCGGGCCGTACCAGGGCGTCCGTACGCGGGCTGCCGGCCTCGATGACCTCGCCGTCGTAGCCGAGGGCGCGCTTGAGGAGGGGCGTGGCGTAGGAGCTCGGGGAGGCGAGCAGGGTCCACTGGGCGCTGTCGTGCGCCAGCCCCTCCAGGATCTCCGGGCTCGTGTAGTAGTCGTGCACGAAGTCGTGGCCGATCTGCTTGATCGGCGTACCGTGCCAGGTCTGGACGACGACCTGGCCGGCGCGGCGGTGGAAGCGGTGCGGCACGTTGTCGTTGGTCACGAAGTAGCGGGCGCGGGCGAGCACCTCCCACGACTCCACGCTGCCGTACTGCACGGCGCGGGCGGTCGCGGGGATCTCCGCCTGGCCGTCGCGGACCAGCCAGACGTGGTCGAGCTTCTCGCCGCGGCGCACCAGTTCCTCGTGGATGGCGCGGGGGGAGTCGCCGGCCCGCTGCCCGTGGAAGGTTTCGTAGACGACCATGTCCTTGACCGGCAGGGCGCGCTGCGCCGGGTAGGTCTCGAAGCGGGCGACGCGCTGCGCGTAGTTGGAGCGGTCGTGCGGGCTGAGCAGCGGGTCGACGACCAGCGCCATGCGGTCGTAGAAGCGGGTCTCGACCCGCATCCGGCGGCCCTGCACGGTGATCGGGTGCGGCCCGGCGAACAGCAGGCCGGGGCTCATCTGGACGGGGGCGCCGCGGTCGACACCGAGCAGTCCGGCGGTGGTTCCGCCCTGCGCGGCCGGGCGCAGCGTCGGCCACCAACGGCCCTCGGGGATCGTGGTGCGGCCGGCGTACGCCTCGGGGAGCACGGGCTCGAAGACGGCCTCGAAGGCGGCGCCGTCGCGGGTGACGGGGTAGCTGAACTCCACGCCCTGCGCGTTGTGCAGGACGAGCTCGTAGGCCTCGTCGGTCGGCGCGACGAAGCGGCCCCGCAGGGTGAGGGTGCCGTCCTCGGCGGTGACCTCGTCGAGCAGCGGCGGGGAGGGCTGTACCGAGAGGGTCAGGTGGCCGGTGTTTCCGCGCTTGGCGAAGAGGGCGCGGTCCGTCTCCTCGCCGGGCAGGGGCAGGATCAGGCCTTCGAAGCCGCCGCGCTCGTCGTGGACCATGCGGTGCTTGGTGCCGTCGGGGCCGACGACCGAGAGGCTCCAGGGCTCGGGGGTCCACTCGCCGGGCTCGCACGCGGCGTCCGGTACGGCGGCCAGGTCGGCCAGCGGTACGCGGGCGGTGAAGGTGGCCCGGTCGGCGCCGGACGCGGCGGTCTCCAGCGGGTAGGACAGGACGGTGCCGGTGGTGACGTGGACGGCCTGCAGCGCGGTGGATCCGATGGCCTCGGCGGTGAGTTCGCCGGTGATCTCGACGGCGTCGTCACCCACGGCGTGGACGTCCAGGGCGCGGGCGCGGGCGATCTCGACCTGGATGGTAAGGGCGCCGGCGACGGCCGGGACGATCCGGACGTCGGGGGCCACCCAGTGCGGGGGCGGGTTCTGACCGGTATCGTGCTCGCCGCCCCGCAGGCGGGCGCGGTGCAGCCCGCCGGCTCCGGTGACGGCGATCGACGTGGTCCATATGCCCTGGTTCCACTTGCCGCCCGACTGGAACATCGAGGGGTCGACGACGGCCGTGAAGCCGGCCCAGTCGGCGTGCCGCAGGGCGAGGTGCGGGGACATCACCGTGGCCATCGGGGAGGCGACGGTACGGGCGCCGACGACGGAGCGGCGGCGCTTGCCCCCCTCGCGGAAGACCAGCATCTTGCGGGTACCGAGGCGGCTCTCCGCACCGAGGTGGCCGGGGAGGGCGTAGCCGCGCAGCAGCAGCTTGCCGTCGACCCAGACCGCCTGTTCCAGGCGGCTGACGACGCGGCGCTCGCGCGGGCCGAGGGTGAGGATCTTGGCCGGGACCGGCGGACGGCCGTGCAGGAAGGGGTAGTCCGCCTGCGGGCGGGCGAGACCCTTGACCGGCACGCTGTAGTGGTAGTCGCGCTGGTGGTGCTGGAGCGCGATGAAGTCCTCGACGCGGCCTTCGCCGGCCAGGTACGCCTTGAGTCGGTCGGCGACGGTCAGGTCGGACCAGGGACCGGTGCCGATCTCGCGGACGAGACCGCCGACCTCCTTGACGAAGGCGGCGCGGAAGTCGGGGCCACCCTCGTCGACGTACTTGTAGATGAGCGGGAGTTCTTCGCTCAGGACGTTGTAGTCGTAGTCCCGCAGGTATCGGACGTACTTGGCGCCCTGCTTGGCCTTGAGGGACTCGCGCACCAGGCGCACGGACTTCACGCGGTCGATGAGGGAGATCGGGTCGGTGGAGCGCTGGGTGATGGAGCGCTCGCCGGTCTCGCGCACGCGCCAGTGGTAGACGCAGTCGCTGATGATGTCGACGCTGGAGGCGAAGTAGTGCGCGGGGATGCTGACCGGGGCGTCCTCGTAGAGGATGCCCTCGGGGTACTGGAAGCCGTGCCGGTCCCAGAAGCTGCGCCGGTACACCTTGTTCCACGCGGTGCGGTCGGTGACCAGCGCCGGGAACTTCGAGATGTGGGTCTTCAGCTGGGTGCGGGCGAAAGCGGCCCGGTGCCCCCAGGACTGCTGCATGCCGACGGAGCGGAAACGCTTCACGTTGCCGCCCGCGAAGTCCGAACCCGTCTCGTCGAGCGCGTCGATGAGGCGCTGGTAGGCGTAGTCCGGCATCGTGTCGTCACTGTCGACGAAGGCCAGGTACTCACTGTCCTTGTCGGCGTGACGGGCGCCCACGTTACGGGCCGCACCGAGGCCTGCGTTGTCCTGCATCACGACGCGGAAGCGCTTGTCCTTGGCGGCGAAGGCCTTGGCTATGACGGCGCTGGTGTCCGTGGACCCGTCGTCCACGAGGATGGCCTCGAAGTCTTCGAAGGTCTGGGATGCGATGGATTCCAGGCACTCGTCGAGATAAAGCTCGACGTTGTAGACGGGGACGACGATACTCAGGCGCGGCGGCATGGGTGGCGGTTTCTCCAGCGTTTTATGCTTTGTCGATGATCAGATGCTCACAGCATCCTACTCTGTAACAGAGTCATAAACTCCACCCATATGGGGCATACGAAGCCAACCGCCAGGGCGGACGGCAAAGAATTCAGCCGTCCGCCACTTCGGCGATGCGGGGGGAGACGGCCCGACCGGCCCGGTAAGGCCGGTCAGACCTCCAGGTCGGACTCGATCTTCTTCAGTTGATGGCGGGCCATCGCGAGGTTCGCCCGCTTCTTGTCGAGGGCCAGGTAGAGGAAGAAGCCCGTGGAGCCACGGCTCTTCATCAGTCGGATCAGGTGGTACTGACCGCCGAGCGTGATGAGGATGTCCTCGATCTCGTCCTTGAGGCCGAGCATCTCCATCGTGCGGACCTTGGCGCGCACCACGTCCGTGTTGCCCGCCGCCGCGACCGCCAGGTCGAGGTCCTTGCCGCCCCCGATGGTGCCGAGGGCCATGCCACTGCCGTAGTCGACGAGCGCGGCACCGATCGCGCCTTCGATGGTGGTGGTGGCTTCCTTGAGCGCGGTCTCCACATTGACCATGAGAGTGTCCTCTTTCTCGTTTCACTGTTACTGGGATGTGAGGGGAGTGTGACTGGCTGTAGCGGGGGGTGGCTGTGACGGAACGCACCGGACATCTCGGGCTGGACCGCCGGCCGGAACGCGGATCAACCGGGTGGGGCTCCGGGGCCCCGTCGCCCGAGGGTGTGGTCGATCAGTTCGGCTATCCGGAGACTGGAGCGCCGGGCCTCCAGGTGGAGGCGCCCGACGTTGACGCGCGGCTCGGCGGTCAGGGTGAGGACCGCCGCCAGGCCGGCCGCGTAGGTGGCGACGTATCCGTCCTCACCCCGCACGAGCAGTTCGCGGAAGGCGCCCTGGCCGGTGCAGTCGCTGAGCCGCTGGGCCACCCCGAGGGCGGCCGCGGTCAGCGCGGCGACGGACTCGGCCTCGGTGGCCGCGCTGTCCTGCGCGAGCACGAAACCGTCGGCGCTCGCGGCGAGGGCGCCGGTGAGCTGAGGTACCCGGGCCCGCAGCCTGCGAAGCTCGGCGAGTATCTCGGCCTCCGTCTCGGGGGGCACCGTACTCATGTCGGCCTTACTCCTTTCGGGCTGCCTACGCTCGGAGCGGTCGGCGCGCAGGGCCGGTCGCAGCGGGAGCCTCACAGACTTGCCTCCAGTGCGTCGCGTAACCGGCGGAGCAGCGCCACGTCCGGGGATTGGGCCTCGGTCATCCAGTCGGGCATGGGTGCCACGGCCGGTGGCGGGGCCGGGGTGTGCGGGGTCTCGACCAGTCCGGCCGCCGCGAGGCGCCGTACGTCGAGCAGGGTGTGGAAGGCGGGCCGGCCCAGGACCCACGCGAGGTCGGCCGGGGTGCGCAGGCCGTCGGCCTGGCCGAGCAGGGCCCGTTGTCGGGCGGTGATCGTCTGGCCGGGCGCGGCCGCCCGGGGGACGACCGGGGAGGTGTCCAGCAGAGGGTACGGCCAGACCGCGTCGAGCAGGTCCCGGCGGCGCCGGGTCTCCCGTTCGACGGCGGCCGCGGGAACGGAACGGACGGAGCCGATCCAGTGGGTGGCCCCGCGGCGGAAGCGGGAGGGCCCGCTGCCCGGGGAGAGGGCGAAGAAGGCGGCGTCGAATATGGCGGCGAGGTGGCATATCTCCAGCTCTCCGCCGGAGAGCCCGCCGCTGTCCACGAGGAAACGCGCGACCTGGCGGCGGGCACCGGCCCGGTCCACGGCCTCGCGCCAGCGTTCGGGGGCGAGGCCGCCGCCGGTGGTGAGCAGTACGTCGAGACCGGGGGTGGCCGGGCTCTCCGCGTGCACGACGCGGCCGTCCTCCAGGAAGAGGGTGCCGCGGTCGCGGAGCAGTGCGCCGGTGGCGCGCTCCGCGGCGAGTCGGGTGAGAAGGGGGGAGACAGCGGCGAAGGCATTCGGGGCCGTGGCGGTGGCCGGGGAGGTCATCTCAGTACCAGCCCCTCGGCCAGGGCACGGAGCCTGTGGCGCGCGAGGGCGAGATTGCCGTCCGCGCGGTCGAGCCACAGGTGCAGGAATACGCTGCTGTCGAAGCTCGTCTCGACGAAGCGCAGGACGTGGTATCCAGTGCGGGTGGTGACGATCAGATCCTCGACGGGCGGGCCGGCCGGTAAGCCGACGGACGAACCGGCGGAGGGAACGGCTCCGCCACCGTGTGCCGGGTCGGTCCCCGCCGGGGCGAAGGACTCGTACTCGGCGGCCGCCCGGGCCAGTTCGGCGGTCTCGGCGGCGGTGGTCTCGTGGTCGCCCACGGGCGACTCCCCCGCGGTGCCGAGGGCCAGTCCGCTGCTCCAGTCGACCAGCGCGGCCCCCCGCGCACCAGGCAGGGCCATGGCTTCGAGCAGGCATTCGTCGATCCCGGGCACGCGGGCTCCCCTCCCGGCCGGACGTGCGGGGTGCACGGTTCGTACGGCGCGACAGGAGGGAACTTACTCAAGTTCCACTGTACGAAAGGGCGTTCTGGCATTTTCCGCTGGAACATGCCAGGAAGGGTGCGAGAGCTTGGCCGGAACGCGTCGGAATTTGATCACGAAGCGAGCGGAAGATCGTCCGCGAGGCGAAAAGACCCTCCCTCGCGCTGCACATAGCCCTCGTGGCTGAGGGTGCGCAGCAGGTGGTAAACCGTGGGCAAAGGGATCCCGGTGAGCCGGGCGAGCCGTTTCGCCGTCACCCCGCCTTCCGCGGACATCGCCTCCAGGAGGCGCAGCGCGCGCTGCACGGAGCCGATCAGGGTGGGTGTGCTGTCCTTCTGACTGTGGTCGGTGCCCATGACTAGTCCCCCTGCTCCGGTACGAGGCCTGGCAAACCCATCAAAGTGGCTCACCGGGCGCAAAACCAGCGGACTCGCGTAAACCTGAGCATAAGATCACCGCATCCCGGCCCTGGGGGACCGCTACCGCGTGCAGGTCACGTACGCCGGGAGCGGGGTGTCGGCGATCAGGTGGCGGGGCAGGGACAGGCCGAAGCGGCGTTCCACGACGGCGAGGGTACGGCGGTCGCGGTCCGCGTCCGGTTCGCCTGGCGGGCGGGCGCACGCGCCGTCCGGGGTGAGGATCCCGGCCGCGATCAACTCCGGGAGCAGGAAGTCCGGCCGGTGGCCGCCGCGCCAGCATTCCTCGCCGAGGCCGAAGCAACACACCAGTTCGCCGTCCCGGGCGTACGCGAACTGCTTGGGCGGATGGTCGGGCTGGGGGTCGAGGTGGACGGCCTCGACGCCGCCCCGGGAGACCTCGGCGAGCCGTTCGGCTCCGGCCGGCAGACCGTGTTCGACGGCGAAGGACCAGCCGCCCCACCTGCCGACCCGGGCCACGCCGTCACCGTCCACGGTCTCGGTGACCATGCTCCAGGCGTCGAGCGCGCCCAGCGGCCCGGGCCGCACGCCCGGCAGCGCGCCGAGCCGTGCGGCGAGTTCGTCGGGGCCTATGCCCCGGGCGAAGGTCAGACCGGCGAACCACTGGTCCCAGTCGGCCAGCCACCTGATTCCGTCCGCCACGTCCTCTGCGATGTCCGCCATGTCCGCACTCCCCACGGTTTCCCCACCCCGCCGGTGCTTGTTCCCCGGCACGATAGTCAGTCCGCGGGCTTCTCCGGGAGGAGGCGCTCGACCATCGTCCGAATGAGCCCCTGCACCGAGTGCGCCTCCAGCATCGCGGGCGCGGTCAGGTCGTCCACGATCAGGCCGAGCATCGCCAGGTACATCAGGACCACACCCTGCCGGTCCCCGGGCAGGCCCGCGTCCAGGTGCCACCTGATGTTGGCCTCCAGCTCCAGGCCCTGGAAGGACGCGAGCTCCGCCTGGAGCTCGGGGCGCCGGGTGCCCTCCAGCCGCAGCTCCAGCATGGCGATGTGCACACTGCGCTCGCGCCGCATCCGGTCCAGGAGCCGGGTGAGCAGGACCTCGGTGTCCAGCGGGCCGGCCAGGTCCGCCGGGTCCGGGACCAGCCGCTCCCGGGTGCGGTGCAGGATCTGTACGAGCAGCTGGGAACGGTTGGCGAAGTAGTTCGAGGCCGTGCCCGTGGGGACACCCGCCGCGGCGTCCACCGCGCGCAGGGTCAGGCCGCGCGAGCCCTCGCGCGCCAGGACTTCGATGGCGGCGTCGAGCAGTGCGGCGCGGCGCTGCGGGTTCTGGCGCATGGGCGGGTCCCTGGGTGTGGGTGGGGCACATCGGGTGAGCACTGCAGGTGCAGTGATTCGCACACGGTAGCGGACGTGCCCGGTCCGAGCCCTCCCCACCGCCCCCTCACCCGTGTCAGGCTGCGCGTCATGGAGCGGATCATCGAGGAGATACGCGAGGACCTGTCCCGCCGGATCGCTGTCGCGGCGGACCGGCTCGCCGATCGGACGCTGGCCGAAGACCCCGCCTACGCCGCCCTGCTGGGCCGGGCCGAGCTGCGCGAGCGGATCCACCACACCCTCCGCCAGGCCGTCGAGGGGCTGCTCCGCAGTTCCCGGGGCCTGCCGGTGGAGCTCGCCGAGGCCCGGGCCGTCGGCGCGCTCCGGGCCGAGCAGGGCCTGCCGCTCGCCTCCCTGCTGCGCACCCACCGCCGTGGCGGCCGACTGCTCTGGCAGAGCCTCACCGAGGCCGTGACCGCGCACGACCGGGCGGCGCTGCCCCGGCTGCTGCCGGCCGCGTCCGTGATGTGGGACGTGGTGGACCAGATGACGGACGCCATGACCGAGTCGTACCGCCTGACGGAGGCCGCGCACGGCGACCGGGACCGGGAGCGCCGGGCGGCTCTGCTGGACGTGCTGCTCGACGGCGCGGACGGACCGTCGGCGGCGGCCGAGGCGGCCGCCGCGCAGCTCGGGCTGCCGGATCGGGGCCGCTTCACGGTGGTCGTGCTGGCCGCCGAGGTGTCCGGCGCCCCGTCCGCCGCGCCGGCCGCTGCCGTCCCGCCCGCCCCGGCGGGTGGACCCGGGGCCGCCTCCGCTCCGCGGGTGCTGTGGCGCTTCCGCGCCGACGGGGAGGTCGGCCTGGTGGAGCTGGGCCACCATCCGCTGGAGTCCGTACGGGACCTGCTCGCGCCGCTCGGGGTGCGCGCCGGGGTCGGCCCGGTCGTCGCGGCGCCGGCCGAAGTGGCCCGGGCGCACCGGCTGGCCGCCCTGGCGCTGCGCACCGCTCCCGAGTCGGAGGGCCCGCGTACCGCGCTGCTGGACGAACGGCTGCCGGCGGCGTTGGTCGCCGCCCAGGCCGAGCTCGCCGGCAGGCTGCGCCAGGTGGTGCTGGGTCCGGTGCTCGCGCTGCCCTCGGAGGACCGGCGGACGCTGCTGACCACCCTGGGCACCTGGCTTGCCTGTCAGGGCTCGACCACGGACGCCGCGCAGCGGCTGTACTGCCACCGCAACACGGTCTCCAACCGGCTGCGGCGCGTGGAGCAGCTCACCGGCCGCTCCCTGTCCGATCCCCGGCACGTGGTGGAGCTGGCGCTGGCGCACTCGGCGGTGCTGCAGCGCGTCGAGGCGGAACCGGTCACCCGTCCCGCCGCGCCGGGTCGGCGGACCTCGCGGACTCCAGGAGGTACGGCACGTCGATCACCGCGACGCCCGGCGTGAAGAGCAGTCGCGCCTTCAGCCGCAGGGCGTTCTGGTTGTGCAGGGGCTGCTCCCACCAGTGGCCCACCACGTACTCCGGGATCACCACCGACAGCATGTCCGTCCCGGGCTCGGCGGCCAGTTCCTCGACGTGAGCCATGATCGGGCCCACCACCTCCCGGTACGGCGAGTGCAGGATCCTCAGCGGCAGGCCGGTGTCGTGCCTGGCCCAGGCCTCGCGCAGGCGGGTCGCCTCCTGCTCGTCGGCGGCGACGGTGACCGCGGTCAAGGTGTCGGGGCGCAGCCCCTGCGCGTAGCCGATGGCCTTGAGCGTCGGGGCCTGCACGGCGGCGACCAGGACCAGGACGTGGTGGCGGGCGGGCCTGCGCGGGGTGGCGCCGGGGGCGATGGCGACCTGCCGGGCGACCTGGTCGTAGTGGCGGCGGACGCCCTTCATGCCGAGGAAGAGCAGGGGCATGGCGATGACGACCAGCCAGGCTCCGTGGGTGAACTTGGTGAGCAGGACGATGACCAGGACCAGAGCGGTCAGGGCGGCGCCGACCGCGTTGATGGCGAGCCTGCGGTGGATGTGGATCCGCTCCTCGCGCGGGGTGGCGGGCGAAGCGAGCACCTTCTTCCAGTGCCGGACCATGCCCGACTGGGAGAGGGTGAAGGAGACGAAGACGCCGATGATGTAGAGCTGGATGAGGCGGGTCAGTTCGGCGTCGAAGGCCACGATGAGGGCGATGGCGGCGAGCGCGAGCAGGACGACGCCGTTGGAGTAGACGAGCCGGTCGCCGCGGTTGAAGAGCTGGCGGGGCGCGTACAGGTCCTTGGCCAGGATCGAGGCGAGCATCGGGAAGCCGTTGAAGGCGGTGTTGGCGGCGAGGATCAGGACGCCCGCGGTGACGGCCTGGAGCAGGTAGAAGAGGAAGTGCCAACTGCCGAAGGTGGCGCGGCCGATCTGGGCGAGGGCGGTGGACATCGGGGTGCCCGGCGGCAGGCCCAGTTCGGTGGGGTCGGCGGCGACGTGCACCTGGTACGACATGGCCAGGGCGGTGATGCCGACGAACATCGTCACGGAGAGCACGCCCATCGCGGCGAGCGTGGTCGCGGCGTTCGTCGCCTTGGGCTTGCGGAAGGCGGGGACGCCGTTGCTGATGGCCTCGACGCCCGTGAGGGCGGTGCACCCGGAGGCGAAGGCGCGCATCGTGAGGAACACCAGGGCGAGTCCGGTGTAGGTGTCGACCGGGGTGATCGGGAGGTCGGCGGACTCGGCGCGGATGGTGTCGCCGGTCCCGAGCCGTACGGCGGCGACGGCGAACATGAGGTAGATGACGAGGACGAAGCCGTAGGTGGGGATGGCGAAGACCCGGCCCGACTCCCGGACGCCGCGCAGGTTCATGAGGGTCAGCAGCACCACGAAGGCGACGGACAGGACCACTTCGTGGTCGCTCAGCGAGGGGATGGCCGAGGTGATGGCGGAGACGCCGGAGACGACGGAGACGGCGACGGTCATCACGTAGTCGACGAGCAGGGCGCTCGCGGCGGTGAGCGCGGCGGTCTGCCCGAGGTTCTCCGAGCTGACGACGTAGGCGCCGCCCCCGCCCGGGTAGGCGTGGCAGGTCTGCCGGTACGAGGCGACGACCACGATGAGCAGGAAGACGATGGCGGCGGCCGCGTACCAGGTGAGGTGCAGCAGTGCGACGCCGCCGAGGGCGAGGATCAGCAGGATCTCCTCGGTGGCGTAGGCCACGGAGGAGAGCGGGTCACTGCAGAAGATCGGCAGGGCGAGTCTTTTGGGCAGCAGGGTCTCGCCCAGGCGGGCGGTGTCGAGGGGTTCGCCGACCAGCATGCGTTTCGCATTGATACGCCTCATTCGGGCATGATCGTGCATGTGGTTGGCGTATCACCCCTTCCGGTGCTTGTGTCACCTGGTGAGGTCCTCGGCGAGATCCTCGGCCCGGTGCGCGAGCCACAGGTCGTACCGCACGCTCGGGGACTGCAGCAGGGAACGCTCCAGGAGCGCCTCGATCCGGGTCAGCCGCTTGCGGGCGCCGGGGACGGAGACCCCCATGGCGGCCGCCGCCGGTCCGAGTTGGGCGTCGTGCGCCAGCCATACGCGCACGGTGTCGCGGGCCCCGGGCGGGGCGTCCGGGCCGGTCAGCCCGTTCAGATGGCCACGGGCCCAGTCGGTCAGGCGGGGATCGCGCAACACCTCGTCGAGGCCGGGGGCGGGGTCCGGGTCCGGGCCGCTCCCCCGCCCCGCGCCCGGAGTCAGCCGCAGGGCCAGGGAGAGCGCCGCCTGGTCGGGCAGGCGGGCCAGGTCCAGGCCGAGCAGCGCCTCGATCAGGCGGAGCCGGGCGGCCAGGGTGTTGCGGTGGATCTTCAGCAGCCGGGTGGCGTGCGAGGCGAAGTTCAGCCAGGCGTCGGCCGTGGCACGCAGCTCCTGCCCACCGGGGTCCTGGGGGCGCCTGGGCTCGTACGTGTGCAGGGGCGCGAGCAGGGCTCCGGCCCAGCCGGCCCCCGCCTCGTGCGCGGCGAGCGCCAGCTCGGGGCCGGGGCCGAACCGGGCGTGCCGCTCGTCCCTACCCCGGGCGACGGCCAGCGCGTGGAAGGCCTGGGTGTAGGCGGCCGGGGCCTCGCTCAGGCGCGTCTCCCCGCTGACCCCGACCGCGCAGTCCGGGGCCACCTCGACCAGCGCCCCGGCCAGGGGGTCGCCCGCGGCGGAGCCCGGGACGGGGACGGCCGGGGCGAGCACGATGAGGTGGCGTACATAGACCGGGCAGCGCACGATCCAGGCCCGGCCGCCCGTCAGTTCCCGGCACACCCCGCTCACTTCGCCGCGCCGGCCGGTCGGACACTCCACGACGTACATGCGCATCGGGTCGGGCAGCGCGGGGCCCAGCGTCCCGGCGATCTGGTGGGCGGTGGAGAGCAGGCCGTTCATCAGCAGGTGGAGGACCGCCTCGCGGGTGCGCACCTCGGCGCGACGGACCCGCTCCTCGCGTCGTAGGGCCTCCTCGGCGCGCAGGACCAGGGCCAACGGTACGGCGGCGTCCGCGAGCAGTGCGGGCGCGCCCGGGTGGTGCGGCTGGTCCAGCACGGCGGCCAGCGCGCGCGGACCGTCCAGCGCGAACAGCAGCGTCGCGCGGTCGCCGTCGTGCAGGAGCGCCGACCGCACCCCGCGGGCGTTCAGTTCGGCGGCGCCGCGTACGGCGGCCTCCGGCGCCTGCCCGTGCTCCGCTTCGGCGTCCACCACCCCGACCCATCCGCCGAGGTGGGCGGCGAGCCATTCCAGGAGCGCGACCGATCCGCCGGCGTGGGCGAGCCGGTGCACCTTGAGGACGTCGTCGGACCGGGACACGGCGGCATTCAACCACCCGCCGCACACTGTGCACAGTGATACCCGTCCCGCGTGGTCACCGGGCGGAGCGAACCCTGCGAACGGCGCGGCGGGCGCCTACATTTGGGGACGAGCGGCAGGATCCCGGTGACTTCGACGCGATCGGACACGGGGGAGGTCCCGGGATCCCGCCGCCCTTCACATCTTGCGCGCCGCGCTGCGGATGGCCTCCCGGATGCGGAAGTAGGTGCCGCAGCGGCAGATGTTGGCGATGGCGTCGATGTCCTCGTCCGTGGGCTCGCTCGTGCGCTTCAGCAGGGCGACGGCGGCCATGATCTGACCGGGCTGGCAGAAACCGCACTGGGCGACGTCCTGTTCGAGCCAGGCCTCCTGCACGGGGTGCAGGTCCTCCCCGTTCGCCAGGCCCTCGATGGTGGTCACCGTTCTGCCGGCGCACGCGGAGACGGGCACGACGCAGGGGCGGATGTCGGCGCCGTCGAGGTGGCTGGTGCAGGCCTTGCAGACGTCCACCCCGCAGCCGTACTTGGGGCCTCGGACCCCCAGCATGTCGCGGAGCACCCACAGCAGGGGCAGGTCGTCGGGCGCGTCCACGGTGACGCTCCGCCCGTTGACGGTGAAGGTGTGCGAGGGCACTGCGTACTCCTGGATCCGGTGCTATCGGGGGTAGGGGGTGAAGTCGACGTCGAAGTCGAGGGGGAAGCTGCGCGGCTTGGAACCGGTGGCCCTGGCCCAGGCGTTGGCGATCGCGCCGACGGCGGCGGGCACGCCGAGCTCGCCCGCGCCTCCCGGCTCCTCGCCGGTGGCCGGCAGCACGAAGACCCGTACGTCCCGCGGGGTGTCGCGCTGCTGGGCCCAGTGGAACTGGCTGTAGCTGCCCTCCAGCGGAAGCCCCTTGTCGAGGTGCAGCCCGGCACGCAGGGTGGTGGAGATCGCGTCGGTGAGGCCGCCGATCATCTGTGCCTCCAGGCCGCGCGGGTTGACCGGCAGGCCCACGTCGACGGCGATGACGGCCTTGGTGACGCGGACGTGGTCGGGGTTGCGGGTGTCGATCTCGACGAGGCACGCGGTCCGGGACTTGTACTCCTCGTGGAAGGCGATGCCCTGCGCGCACCCGGCCTCCATCGGTCGTCCCCAGTTCCCTTCCTTCGCGACCTTGTCGAGTACGGCGCGCTGGGCGTCGGTCTTCAGGAAGGTACGCCGGAAGGCGTACGGGTCCCGGCCCGTCCGGGCGGCGAGTTCGTCGACCACGATCTCCTCGGCTCCGCGGGTGTTGGCGGAGTAGACCGAGCGCCAGGAGGCGGTGGGGATGCCGGTGGGCACCTCGGTGAGGGCCTGGGTGGTGAGTCCGAAGTGGTACGGGGACTTCACCGTGGTCAGGAAGAGGGTCTGGGCGAGGGTGGCGTTGCCGATGCCGAGCGGGAGGCGGGCCGCCGTGGCGGTGATGATCTCGCCGAGCCCGTGCCGGAAGTCGGTCTCGGCGGCGGCCACGCGGTGCTCGAAGCTGAGGACCTCGCCCAGCAGATGGGTGGCCCGGATCTTGTGATGGGTCGCGGGGCGCATCCGGCCGTGCCGGGTGTCGTCCACGCGCGTCCACATGAGCCGGACCGGGCGGCGACAGGCCTTGGAGATTCGGGCGGCCTCCAGGGCCGCGTCGAAGAAGAGCCGCCGGCCGAAGGATCCGCCGGCCTGGACCACGTGCACCGTGACCTTGGACAGCGGTAGGCCCAGTTCGGCGGCGATGGCCTCGCGGGCCACGATCGGGGACTTGAGACCGGACCAGATCTCGGCCCGGTCGTCGCGCACGTCGGCGATGGCGGAGTTGGTCTCCATCGGGGCGTGGCTGACGAAGGCGAAGTCGAACTCGGCGTCGACGTACGGGGTCAGCAGGGGCGGGACCAGCAACGGCGCGGTGGCGGCCCGCAACTTGGCGCGGATCCCGTCGTCGGACAGCTGGTCGGCGGGGCCGGGACCCCAGGTGACCTGGAGGGCGGACTTGGCGTCGATGGCCTGGCCGAAGGTCTCGGCGACGACGGCGACGCCGGTCGGGACGGTCACCACGTGCAGGACACCGGGCATGGCCCGGACGGCGGCCAGGTTGTCGACGGTGCGGACCGTGCCGCCGAGGGTGGGCGGGCGGCGCACGACGCAGGGCTTGGAACCGGGCACGTCGAGGTCGAGGGTGTACCGCAGGGCGCCGGTGACCATGGCGCGGGCGTCGACACGGCCGGTCGGCCGGCCCACGAGGGTGTGCCCGGCCCGCTTCTTGGGGGTGGCGCCGAGGACGATCAGGCCGGGGTCGGCGGCGGCCGCGGCGAGGTCGCCGTAGTCGGCGGTACGGCCGTCGGGGGCGCGAACGGTGCCGCCCGACGTGGTCAGCGAGGCCGGGGCCAGGCTCCAGCGGCGGGCGGCGGCCGCCACGAGGCGGGCCCGTGCGGTGGCGGCGCACTGGCGGACGGGCCCGTAGAGGGAGCGGATGGAGTTGGAGGATCCGGTGAGCTGGTTGAAGACCAGCTCGGGCCGGGCGTCGTCCAGCTCCACGCGGACGTCGGCCAGCGGCGCGTCGAGTTCCTCGGCCACCAGCATGGCCACGGCGGTGGTGAGGCCTTGGCCGACCTCCTCGCGCGGCAGCCGGAAGCGGACGGTGCCGTCCGCCTCGACGGCGAGCGCCAGCAGGGCGGAGGTGGGGGCGCCGGCCAGGATGAACAGGTCGCCGAGGTCGATCACGTCGGCGATGGCCGGCAAGGAGGGCACCACGGCGTGGGCGGGCTGCGGGGCGAGCGCGTCGGCTCCGGCCCGGGTGACCAGGGCCAGGGTGGGCGCGGCCACGAGGTAGGTCAGGAAGGAACGGCGGCTCTGCCCCGTGGCGTGGTTCTGCCCGGTCATGTCGTTGTGTGTCCCCACGCTGCGCGGGTCCGCCCGCGCAGACCTCCCCGGTTCATTACCGGCACGTAGGGTAGCGACCCGGCCAGGTGTTGGGAAGCCCCGATCACGCCGCGTCACCTACGTCGACGTCACTCTTTCGGGGGTATCCCGAGGGCCCGTCTTGATCCGTTCCTTACGCGATTCCGGTGGCGTGCGGGACTCGCACAGCTCGGCCGTATGATCGAGCGGCGGCCACCGGATGGCCTGATTCCGGCCGCTGTTCCCGGGGCGGAACCACCCGGACCGGCCGATGACCGGGCGCCGCCCGGGAGTTCGCCTGACCGGATTCGTTCGCACGCTCCGAGCGGGCCGACAGGCCTACGGCATATACCAGAAGCAAGAACGTAGCGGATGTTGCCAAACGCCTTACACACCGTCGCGCCCTGTGCAACAGTCGTTACCGGTCCTTCCTTCAGACTTGGCCGTGCCGCGCCTGTATCGGAGTTCTCATGCCGTCCCACCTGTTCGCGGACCGTCCCGCGCAACCGCCCGAGCCGGGGTCGGTGGACGCGCTGATCTCGCAGACCCGGCGGCTGCGGGGGGAAGTGGACGCGGTCCGCCGCGACACCGTCGTCGACGACGACGACGCCCAGGGCCGCTGGCAGCGCGCACTGTGCGATCTCGCCGTCCACCACCTCGACGACCTCCGCGAGCACCTCGGCCAGCTCAAGGAGGGCCTGCCGCCGGCGCCCGAGACCGTCGAACACCCGCAGGCGGCGCCCGAGACCGTGCCCGAGGCCCAGACCCGCGTCGGCAGCGCCGAGTGGAACCTGCTGACGGACGAGGTCAGTTGGTCCGACGAGCTGTTCCAGATCTTCGGCCGCTCGCCCGAGTCCGGCGCGCTCCCCCTCGACGAACTGGGCTCGACCCTCTTCTCCGAGGACCAGCCGCTGCTCACCGCATGGGTCACCGCCTGTCTGGTGGACGGCAAGCCGATCGACGGCGAGTTCCGCATCGTCCGGGCCGACGGCCGGGTCCGGACCTTGCACATGAGGGGCGAGCCGGTACTCGACTCCGACGGCTGTACGGCCTCGATGTGGGCCGTGCTGCGGGACGTGAGTGAACTGCGCCGGAGCCAGCGCGCGGTGCGCGAGTCGCGTGACTCGCTGCAGCGCCGGCGGGAGATCGCGCAGACCGAGCGCCGGCTGGCGGTCGAGCTGCAGGAAGCCGTGCTCCCCCCGTGGCGCGGCTCCCTGCGGTTCCCGTACGGCCGCGCGAGCACGCTGGACGTGGCCGCGCACTACCTGCCCTCCGCGACCAGCGCGCTGATCGGCGGCGACTGGTACGACGCTCTCGAACTCCCCGACGGCAGCTCGATGTTGACGGTCGGTGACCTGACGGGGCACGGGGTGACCGCCACCTCCGGGATGGCGATGATGTTGGGCGCCCTGCGCGGCATGGCCATGGCGGGCATCGAGCCCGGCCCCCTGATGGGCTGGCTCAACCAGCTCCTGGAGACCTCCGTACAGCCCGCGCTCGGCTCGGCCGTGTGCTGCCGCTACGATCCCGCGCGCCAGGTTCTGTCCTGGGCGCAGGCGGGCCACCCCGCACCCCTGTTGTTCCGCCGCGGGTCGGGGCGTTCCCTGCTGCCGCCGGAGGGCGTCCTGCTGGGCGCGACCTCGGGGGCCTCGTACGGTCAGGTGGAGGAGCGCCTCGAGGTGGGCGACCTGCTGGTCCTACACACGGACGGACTGACGCCGCGCAGCATCGAGTTCAGCCGGGCGGACGGCACCGAGCGGCTGTTGGCGCTGGCGCCGCGGTTCTCGGCGGCGCGGTCGGCGCAGGAGTGCGTGCGGATCGTGACCGAGGAGTTCGGCGAGAGCGAGCGCGAGGACGACGCCTGCGTGCTCGTCGCCCGGGTCGGCGGGTAACGAGCTCCGTCGTTCCGCACGGAGGACTTCAGGGCCGCGCCGGCAGGCGCGGCCTTTCTCGTCTCCGTACGAGGGCCTCGCGCAAGGACCTGACCGTCCTACGCCCCCGTGGTGCGCGGCGCCGGGGTGTCCGGGAGGGCCAGCTTGATCTCCTGACGCAGGTCCTCGATGCGCGCGTACCCGGAGTACTGGGCGGTGAGTCGGTACATCTCGCGCAGCCGGTCCCAGGTCCGGTGCGAGGAGGTCTCGTTCATCGAGACCAGGGCGAGGCGCGCGTACCGGTCGGCCTGCTCCGGCTCGTCGGCGATGAAGCAGGCCGAGGCCAGGGAGATGTAGTCGAAGATCTGCGAGCGCTGGTAGCCCTCGCCGCGCAGCCGCAGGGCCTCCTTGGCATGGCGGGCGGCGACCGGCGCCGCGGCGGCGTCGTGGTCCGCGAGGGTCCGGTAGGCGAGGGCCTGCATGCCGTGCAGGTCGGCCTCGTCGAAGTGCTGCATCCAACTCGGCGGGGGCACATCGCCCTTGTCGGAGACGAACAGCTCCTCCGCCTCGCCGAGGGTGCGGCGCATGGCCTGGCCCTTGCCCATGGCGGCCTGCGCCCAGGCCTCGATGGTGTGCAGCATGGCGCGCGTGCGCGGGAGGGTCTGCTCGCCCGAGCCGGACTGGGCGAGCTTCATCAGGTCCAGGGCCTCGTTCGGCTTGCCCAGGTGGACCATCTGACGGGCGGCGCGGGACAGCGCCTCGCCCGCGCGCGGCCGGTCGCCACCCTCGCGGGCCGCGTGCGCGGCGATGACGAAGTACTTCTGCGCGGTGGGTTCGAGGCCCACGTCGTGGGACATCCAGCCGGCGAGGACCGCCAGGTTGGCCGCCACCCCCCACAGGCGTCGCTGCAGGTGGTCGGGGTGGTGGTAGGCGAGCATGCCGCCCACCTCGTTGAGCTGGCCGACGACGGCCTTGCGCTGGAGTCCGCCACCTCTGGAGGCGTCCCAGGCACGGAACACCTCCACGGAGCGCTCCAGCGCCTCGATCTCCTGGGAGCCGATGGGCGCTGCCTCGTAGCGGTCGTAGCCCGCTGGATCGACCTGGAAGGAATCCCCGAAGTTCCGGGCCTCCTTGGCCAGGGCGGGGTCGGTGTGCAGCCAGTCGTACATGGCGTTGCTGAGGGCGGAGCCGGCGGTGAGCACCGCTCCCGCGCCCATCAGACCGCGACGGTTGAGCATGAGGTCCATTCCCGTGAATTCGGTGAGGACCGCGGCTGTGCGTTCGGGCGCCCATGGCATCCCGTCGGGGTTCTCACGAGCCCCGTCCGGCTGCCGTCTGGAGGTGCGCCGCTGCCGTACGAACCCGAGGTCCTCGATGGTCACGACACGACCGAGCCGCTCGGTGAACAGTGCTGCCAGTACCGTGGGCACCGGTTCGCGGGGGGCCTCCCCCATGTCGATCCAGCGCCGCACCCGCGAGGTGTCGGTGGCCAGTTGGGGGTGGCCCATGGCCGCCGCCTGCCTGTTCACCATCCTCGCCAGTTCGCCCTTCGACCAGCCGGCCAGGCCGAACAGGTCGTTCAAGCGGGTGTTTGGACCTTTGCTCACGTCAAGCCCCCAGGTTCTCGGCTGAGTTGACAGTAGCCCGCCGTCAGATGCCCAGCGACTATTCGCCAGGCTTCGCCAGGGCACGCCCGATGGTTCGCCACCTTGCGCCGGGTGTCAGGTAGGAATGCGCCTCCCCGACCCGGTTCACCGGCGGAACTCCCCAGGGTGAAGTACGGGATCCGGCGGGGCGGCGTACGTAACTCGTCGGCGCACGAAGGGATCCGTATCACCATGTACGCAGCAACGTCCTCCGTGTCCGCACCGGTCCGGTCGCACCGCACGCTCCCGGCGGGCGGCGGCCCCTACCTCGAACCCGGCCGTCCGTCGGCTCCGGCACAGGGCGCCGTCCGGGCGCGGCGGATGCCGGGTACCGGATCACTGCCCGTCAGCGGAAGAATCGATCTCTCGGGGCCGCAGGGGGCGCAGCTGCGCACCGCGCTCGCCTCGGTGCAGCGGATCTGTCCGGAGTTCGCCCCGGTGCAGGTGCTACGGCGCAGCGGCCGCTCGGTCCTCCTGGTGGGCACCACCGGACGGATGACCGCCATCGCGAAGGTTTTACTGGATCACTCGCCCGAGTGGCGTGAGCGCTACCGGCACGAAATAGCGGCATACCGGGCCTTCGTCCGGCACCGCCCGCCGGTCCGGGTGCCGCGGCTGATCGCCGCCGACCCCGAGAACTGCACGCTGGTGGTGGAGCGGATGGCGGGCCGGGTCGCGGCACTGCAGCGGCACCCGGTGGAGCCGCCGCCGCGGGTGGACCTCCGGGCGGCCCTCGGCGCGGTGTGCCGGGTCAACCAGTGGCGGCCGCCGGCGGACTTGTTCGGCACCCCGATGAACTACGCGCGGCGGATCGCCCGCGACTACGAGTTGGGCCTGCTGACCGACCGGGACCTGGGTGACCTGCAGAAGCTGCTGCACGGCGTGAAGCTGTCGGGCACGGCGCTGCAGTTCAACCACGGTGACGCCCTGCTGTCGAACCTGCTGCTCTCGCCGGCCGGGCCGGTCCTGCTCGACTGGGAGCACGCGGGCTGGTACCTGCCGGGGTACGACCTGGCGACGCTGTGGACGGTACTGGGCGACGCCCCGGCCGCCCGCGCCCAGATCAGCCGGCTCGCCCAGTCGGCCGGGCCGGCAGCGCGGGACGCCTTCCTGGTGAATCTGATGCTGGTCCTGACCCGGGAGATCCGGATGTCCGAGACGGCGGTGCAGCGCTCGATGCTGGCGACCTCCCCGACCCAGCCGCCGCCGGCGGGCGCCCTGTCCTCCGGCGAGGAGCAGCGGCTGCTGCTGCGCCGCCTGCACGACGATGCGGGAATGGCGCGCCGAGCGGTCCGCGCGGCGGTCGGCACGCGCTGACAGTTCCCCGATACGCGAAGCCCCGTGGCCCCCACCGCCACGGGGCTTCGCCGGTTCCGGAGTGCTCATGAGCACCGCGGCGGCACGGAGCCGTGGCGGGCGGAGCCGCTGGAGGAGCCGCGGCCGGGAGTACGGTCAGGCGGAGGTGAAGAGCAGGGCGGCGTTGTGGCCGCCGAAGCCGAAGGCGTTCGCCAGTGCGGCGGGCACCGGCATCCGGCGGGGGCCGCCCGCGACCACGTCCAGGCCGACCTCCGGGTCCGGGGAGTCCAGGTTGCGGGTCGCCGGGACGACCCCCTCGTACACGGCCCGCACCGCCGCGATGGCCCCCACCGCGCCCGCCGCCCCGAACAGGTGCCCCGTCATGGACTTGGTCGCCGTCACCGCGGCGTGCGTGCCCACCGCCTCGGCGATCGAGCGCGCCTCCACCAGGTCGCCCGCCTGCGTCGACGTCGCGTGCGCGTGCACGAGCGCGACGTCGGCGGGGGCGAGCCCGGCCGCGGCCAGCGCCGTCCGGATCGCGCGCACCTGTCCGGGCGCGTGGGCGGCGGTGATGTGGTGGGCGTCCGAGGTCACCCCCGCCCCCGCCAGCCGCGCGTACACCCGGGCTCCGCGCGAGGCCGCGAACTCCGCCCGCTCCAGGACGACCAGCCCCGCGCCCTCGCCGATGACGAAGCCGTCGCGGCCGGTGTCGAAGGGCCGGGAGGCTGCCGCCGGGTCGTCGTTGCGCGTCGAGTGGGCCTTGGCCTGCGCGAACCCGGCCAGCGGCAGCGGGTGCACACAGGCCTCCGTGCCGCCGGCCACCACCACGTCGGCCCGTCCGAGCCGGATCAGGTCCAGGGCGAGCGACAGGGCTTCCCCGCCGGAGGCACACGCGCTGACCGGGGTGTGCGCGCCGCCGCGCGCGCCGAGCTCGATGGACACCCAGGCCGCCGGGCCGTTGGCCATCAACATCGGAACGGTGTGCGGGGAGACCTTGCGCACGCCGGAGGCCTCCAGGACGTCGTCCTGGCCGAGCAGGGTCAGGGCCCCGCCGGTCCCGGTCCCGATGACCACGGCGAGCCGCTCCGGATCCACCTGCGGCCGTCCCGCGTCCGCCCATGCCTCGCGGGCGGCCACCAGCGCGAGCTGCTCGCAGCGGTCCAGTCGCCGCGCCTGGACGCGGTCCAGCACCTCGGCCGGCTCCCGCCGCACCCGCCCGGCGATGCGCACGGGGAGGGACGCGGCCCAGTCCTCCTCGATGGCGCGGATGCCGTTCTCCCCGCGCAGCATCGCCTGCCAGGTGGCCTCCGCGTCGCCGCCGAGCGGGGTGGTGGCCCCCAGGCCGGTGACGACAACTTCGGTGATGCCCGAACTCATAACGGTTCCCCCTTGTGGTGATCCCACAGTTGGTCGAACTGGCTGTTCCCTCACTGTGTCAAGCGAACACCCGCCTCATGAGCGGGATGATCCATCGATTCATGATCATGAATTTGTAGGGTTCAATCATGGCGATCAGGCCTCCCGGGACCACGACCGCCTGGACCGACGCATACTTGCCGGATGGATGGATCAAGGAATTCTTGGGTCGACACCACGCACGACTGGGCCGGCACGGTGGACGAGGACCATCTCGGTCGGATCCGCCGGAGATCCGCGGAGTTCATGCCGGACGGGCCGGAACACCTCGTTCTCGAGGTCGTCGCTTACGCCGCCGACGAGGCTGCGGGCCGGGGCGGCGGACGGTGTGTGGTGACGCTGCACGCCGACGGCTCGGTGTCGGTGAAGGATGACGGGCGGGGCACCGACACACGGGTCGACGAGCACGGCCGGGCGGTGAAGAAGCCGGTCATGGCCACGAAGGACCTGCGGTTCTTCGACTTCCCGGAGGCGGAGCGGCTTCCGGACGGACATCCGCGTCGTGGCATGTCCGTGGTCTCAGCGCTCAGCGAGTGGCTGATCCACACCAACCGCCGTGTCAACGGATCCTGGAGCCGGCGCTACGAGCGCGGCGTCCCGGTGACCGATCTGCAGCCCGTCGAAGCCGACGGGACCACCGGGACCTGTGTCCGCTTCCTGCCGGACGAAGCCCTGCGTTCGCGGTGGTCGTTGACCGCGGGTGATCTGGCGCTGTGGTCCGAGCACTGGCCCGACCTGACGGCCCGCCTCGACGATCGGCGCCACGGCGAGGACCGGCCGGGGCCCTGACCGCGGGGCGGCGCGACCGGAGTGCGCGGTGTGGACGCCCTCCCCTCAGCACACGCACCCGGCGCCGGATGTCTTGACATCACATGATCCCCCGAACACCTTTTCTGACTCAGCATCAGAAATGCTGGAGGCACTTCCCCTCCTCCCCTCACCGCTGGAGCCTGCCCATGTCCGCAAGCGCTTCACGCACCACCACCCCCGCCGCCCTCCCGTCCAGACGTACGGTCCTCGCCGGTACGGGGGCCGGGGTGCTCGCCGCCACCGTGCTGCCGTCCGCCACCGCCCGGGCCGACGGTGCCCAGGACGGGCCGTCGCTCGGCGAGTACGACGTCGTCGTGGTCGGGTCCGGGGCGGCCGGGATGACCGCCGCGCTCACCGCCGCCAAGCGGGGGCTGAGCGTGCTGGTGGTGGAGAAGGCCCCGACCTTCGGCGGATCGGCCGCCCGGTCGGGCGCCGGTATCTGGCTGCCCAACAACTCGGTGATCCTGGGCGCGGGGGTACCGGACACCCCGCAGAAGGCGGCGACGTACCTGGCCGCCGTCGTCGGGCCCGAGGTGCCGGCCGACCGGCAGGCCGCGTTCCTCGCCGACGGGCCGCGGATGCTGGACTTCGTGATGGCCAACAGCCCGCTGAGGTTCCGCTTCATGGAGGGCTACAGCGACTACTACCCGGATCTCCCGGGCGGTCTGCCGAACGGCCGCTCCATCGAGCCGGACCAGATCGACGGGAACGTCCTGGGCGCCGAACTGGCGCACCTGAACCCGGCGTACATGCCGGTCCCGGCCGGGATGGTGGTCTTCAGCCAGGACTACAAGTGGCTGAACCTGGCGGCGGTGAGCGCCAAGGGTCTCGCCGTATCCACCGAGTGCCTGGCGCGCGGTACGAAGGCGGCGCTGCGCGGCGAGAAACCACTGACGATGGGTCAGGCACTGGCGGCCGGCCTGCGCGCCGGGCTCCAGCGGGCCGGAGTTCCGGTGTGGTTGAACAGCCCGCTGGTGGATCTGGTCCAGGAGGGCGGTGCGGTCACCGGCGTGGTGGTGGAGCAGGGGGGCGTACGAGGAACCGTCCGGGCCCGGCGCGGGGTGGTCATCGGCTCGGGGGGTTTCGAGCACAACGCGGCGATGCGGGCGCAGTACCAGCAGCAACCGATCGGCACCCAGTGGTCGGTGGGGGCGAAGGAGAACACCGGCGACGGGATCCGGGCGGGTCAGCGTGCCGGGGCCTCGCTGGCGCTGATGGAGGACGCGTGGTGGGGGCCGTCGATCCCGCTGCCCGGGGAGCCGTACTTCTGCCTCGCCGAACGGACCCTGCCGGGTGGGCTGATGGTGAACGCGAACGGCACGCGGTTCGTCAACGAGGCGGCGCCGTACAGCGATGTGGTGCACGTGATGTACGAGAAGGACCGGAGCGCGGTCGGCTCGCACATTCCGGCGTGGCTGATCGTGGATCAGCACTACCGCAACAAGTACCTGTTCAAGGACATCCTGCCGACGCTGCCCTTCCCGGACGCGTGGTACCAGGCGGGCGCCGCGAAGAAGGCGTGGACCTGGGACGCGCTGGCCGGCCAGATCGGGGTCCCGGCGGGCGCGCTGCGGGCGACGCTGGGCCGGTTCAACGCGCAGGCGTGGAGCGGCGACGACGCCGACTTCCACCGGGGCGACACGGCGTACGACCACTACTACACGGACCCGAACGTGCACCCGAACTCGTGCCTGGCACCCGTCTGGGTCCCGCCGTTCTACGCGTTCAAGATCGTGCCGGGGGATCTCGGTACGAAGGGCGGCATCGTCACGGACGCCCGGGCCCGGGCGCTGCGCCCGGACGGTTCGGTGATCCCGGGCCTGTACGCGGCCGGCAACGCGAGCGCGGCGGTGATGGGCCACAGCTACGCGGGTGCCGGATCGACGATCGGCCCCGCGATGACGTTCGGCTACGTGGCGGCGAACGCCATCGCGGACGCGTGACGCCCGCGCCCGGGGCTACGGAGGAGGGTCAGCCCTGCTGGAAGAGCTCGGCGGGGAGCGGCTTCAGGAGGGCGTAGAGGTCGTCGGTGATCGGGCGGTCCCAGCTGGCGATGGTGACCAGCACGTTGTCACTGCGGTCGAACTGGACGCAGGAGATGCGGGACTCCGACAGCTTGACCTTGCGGACGATGAGGAGGTTGTCGCCCTGCATGACGGGGCAGTCCTCGACGCCGGTGACCTCGACGTCCTCGTCGTTCTCCAGAGCGTCGAGGAGCTGGGCCACCTCGAAGGGGATCTGGCCGTCGGTGAGGTCCCGGGCCGGGGAGCCCTCCGGGAGGTTCCCGATGATCATCGCGGGGCCGCGTCCGCCGAACAGGTCGTAGCGGAGGAAGACACCCTGGCAGCTGCCGTCGGGCGCGGGCAGCAGCCCGGCCCCGAGATTGCCCGGCCAGTCCCCCGGGTCCATGGCCAGGACATCGAAGTCCGGGCCGGCGGGTGTGGCGGCGCGGTGGCGGCGGAGGAAGGACATGCCGCCATGGTACGTGGCCGCGCGAGTTTTCCGGTCCGGGGGCCCGCATCGGGGGACCTGCCCCGGCCGGGCCCGCCGGCCCGGCCGGTCAGACCGGTGGGACGAGCGTGAACCAGTGCGGGAGCAGGGCGGCGTCGCCCTCGGCGCGCAGGGCGGTGGGCGGGAGGCGGCGCCAGAGGAACAGGGCGAGGTCGCAGGCGGTCCCCGCCGCCTCGACGTCCGCCGGGGCGGTGGAACCGGCCTCCAGCAGGACCTGGTCCCCCGAGAAGAGGACCGTCCAGGAATCCGGGCCGTCGGTACGCCGGAAGCGGTACCTCTCCCCCGCCCCCGGCGGTGCCTGCTGCCAGCCGCGGCGGGCCGGGGCCATCACCTCGATCGTCTGGGTCACGGCGTCCGCGGCGACGGCGGGGTCGAGCGGGCCGGGCGTGCCGGTCGCGGACTCGGCGTCCCAGCGGTGCACGGCCAGCTCGATCAGCTGCATCCGCAGCCAGAAGCCGGAGGTCTGCTCGGCCGACCAGGTCCAGACCGTGGTGTCCGGGCCCAGCTCGTGGAAGAGCTCCGCCAGCTCCCGGGCACCCTGTACGAACCAGTCGGTCAGCGCGTCCGGGCCGTCCGCGGGCTCGGGGAGGGCGAGGCCGGCGGGGTCGGGCGGGACCGTGAGCCGCTCGCGCAGGACATGGCCGAGGTAGCGGTGCACTCCGCCCAGGTGTCGGACGAGGTCGGTGACCGACCAGCCGGGGCAGGAGGGCACCGCGGGCACCGGCTCGCCGAGGTCGAAGGCCCGGCGCACCGCCTTCTCGAACGCCGCCGTCTCGGTCCGGAAGATGACGAGTCTCTCGACGTGATCCATACGGTTCACCCTGCCCGGCGGGGGGCGGATCCGATCAGGTTGAGCTACGGGCGAACGCCTCCAGCGCCTCCCTGAGACCGGGCCGGTCGGTGCCCAGCTTGCGGCAGGCCGACGACAGGTCCCAGTCCGGCGCGGGCAGCACCACGACCTCCGGCACGGGCTCCTTCTCGGCTCGCACCGCGAGGTCCGCCGCCCGCCGCTCCTCCTGCGTGAGTCCGTCCTCCCAGGTCTGCCCGTGCGGCGGTGCGCCGCCCAGTCCCAGCAGGACCTCGGTCGTCTCCGCGGCCAGCCCGTCCGCACCGCACTCCCGCGCGGTCACCACGGCCTGCGTCAGCAGGTCCGCGTCCCGCAGCTCGGTGCCGAGCGCGGCCAGGGCGCAGGCCAGTTCGTAGCCCGCCGGTGACGCCGAGAGCAGGGTGACCGCCTCCTGGAGCAGCCGGGCCCGGTCCTCGGGGGCGGCGACCTGGGCCGCCACCCGCAGGGCCTGGCCGATGCCCGAGGCGGCGCCGAAGGCGCGGGCCCGGCGAACGGCGTCGTCGGCCAGGGCGCGGGCCCGCGGCGGATCGTCCGCGGCCACCGCCCGGGCCAGGTGCAGCTGCCACGGGCACCAGGACGGGTTCTGGATGCCGCGCGGGGTCAGCCGCCGGTCGACCGCCTCCAGTTCGACGATCGCGGCCCGCGTCTCGCCCCGGGACAGGAGCAGTTCGGCGTACACGGTCTGGGAGTCGGGGAAGACGACGGCCGCCGGGAAGGGGCTGCCGTACTCGTGCTCCTGGGCCAGCTCCCAGGCCTCCTCGGGTCGGCCGCGCGCGAGCAGGGTGGTGAGGAGGATGGCTATGGCGTACCAGTGCACGGGGGTACGCCGGCCCACCCGTTCGGCGAGCCGCAGCCCGGCCCGGGCCAGTTCCTCGGCCTCCACGAGCCGCCCGCGCCGGTAGCGGACGTAGGCCCGCAGGCTGTAGGCGAAGGAGAGGTGCGCCCCGCGCCAGCCGTGCCGCTCGAACTCGGCGGTGCCCGCCTCGAACAGCTCCTCGGCCCGTCCGGGCCGGTCGGCGTACATGTGGACCATCGCGGCCAGCACCGGGACCTCGAAGCCGCGGTCCTCGTGGGCCCAGCTGAAGGGCCGCTCCAGCACCCGTCCGGCGTGGTGCAGCACCACGTCGACCGGCTCGCCCCGCAGGCAGGCGTCCCAGGCGCGCAGCCCGATGATGTACCGCTCGGTGAGGTCGCGTCCGGTGAGCCGGTCGGCGAGGCGGGCGAGCCGCCGGGAGCGGGCCGGGGAGTCGGTCTCGGCGGCGTTGAAGGCGTCCCACATGAACTGCTCGGACTGCAGGCGCAGCCGGGCGCGTACGTCCTGGGTGTACGGGATCTCCCGCGCGAGCGATTCCGAGGCCTCGGCGAGGCGGTCGCTGTGGGCGAGGACCTGGGCGAGCCGGATGACGATGCCCTGGCGCAGGGTGGGGTCGTCGGAGGGCTCGGCGAGGGCGGCCCGCAGGTGGTTGACGGTGTTGGCGGGCTCGGTGAGCAGGGAGGCGCAGCCCAGTTCGTAGAGGACGGCGGCGCGTTCGTCGAAGTCCGGGGGTTCGAGCAGGGCGCGGGCGAGCTGGCGGCGGGCTGCCTCGGGGGCGCCGGCCCGGAGGTTCTCGCCGGCGGCCTCGCGCAGGGTGCGTACCACCCAGGGGTCGTTCTCGGGGTGGGTCTCCAGCAGGTGGCGGGCGGCCGCGGAGGAGCCGAGACCGGCGTCGACGACGGCTGCCGCGGCCTTGCCGTGCAGGGCGACTCGGAGCGCGTCTGGGATGGCGCGGTAGATGCCGGTGGCGATCAGCGGGTGGACGAACTCCAGCCCGGCGTCGGGTTCCTCGGCGGTGGCCGCCGAAAGGATGCGGGCGTCACGCAGCCGCCTGGTGGCGTCGACGGCCTCCTCGGCGCCGAGGGCCGCGACCCGGGCGGCGAGGTCCTGCGGGATGGCGGTGCCGAGGACGGCGCAGGCCCAGGCGAAACGGACGGTGGAGGGGCCGAGGCGCTCCAGGCGGGCGACGAGGCCGCTGCCGCGCTGGGCGGCGGCGAGGTCGCGCAGTTGCGGGGCGTTCGCCTCGACGGGGGTCAGGCCCTTGCCGCGGACCTTGGCGGTGAGTTCGACGGCCTCGAAGGGGTTGCCGGTGGTGACGGCCCAGGCCTCCTGGCAGAAGGCGTCGCCGGCGTGCGCGCCGACGGACTCGCGGACCAGGGTGGCGACGGCGGCCGGGGTGAGCGGGGCCAGGGGCAGCGGGCGCTGTCCCGCCCGGCCGGGCAGCGTACGGAAGGCGTCGGCGTGCTCGGGCAGTTCGTCGGGGCGGTAGGCGACGACGAGGAGCAGCGGGAGGTGTTCGGCGCGCGGGGCGAAGGCGGCGAGCCAGCCGAGGGACTCGGGGTCGGCCCAGTGGGCGTCGTCGAGGACGAGGGCGACGGGGGCGCGCTTGACGACGAGGTGGGTGAGGACCCAGTCGAGTCCGTCGCGCAGGCCCTGGGGGTCGGGCGGGACGCCCTGTTCCGGGGCGCAGAGTCCGAGGGCCGGGCCGACGATGGAGTACCAGCCCCCGAGGGCGGCGCGCAGTTCCTGCTCGGAGGTGCCGGCGAGCTGGGGCTGGATGAGTTGGCGGGCGACGTGGAAGGGCTGGCTCTGCTCCTGTTCGCCGCCGCGGGCGGCGAGGACGGTGCAGTGGCGGGCGTGGGCGCGACGGCGCAGTTCGGCGAGCAGGGTGGTCTTGCCGAGGCCGGCGGGGCCGGAGAAGGCGAGCAGCGCGCCGCCCGCGTCCGGCCCGGGACCGGTGAGTTGGTCCAGGGCTTCGTCGACGATCGCGAGTTCGGCATCGCGTTCGACCATGGTGCGCCGTGTGCGGGTCCGGCGGTCCGTCATGGCTGGTACCCCCCAGGCCTGTTCGGGGGTTCAGCGTACGCCCGGCGCACAGCGCGAGGGATGCCACTGCGGAAAAGAATCCGATCTTCTTTTCCGGGGCGGATCAGTGGTGTACGGACCGGGCCGCGAGCCCCTCCAGGACGGCCACGGCCTCCTGGGCCCGGTCGGCGGCCACGAAGAGGTGGTCGTGGTGGTAGCCGGCGATGACGTTGCAGCTCAGACCGTGTGCGCCGAGTTCGGCGGCGAAGGCGGCGGTGAGTCCGACGGCGTCGAGGGCGGAGTGGATGCGCAGGGTGATCCAGCCGGCGGTGTAGTCGTAGGCGAGACCGGCCGCGTCGGCGTCCTCCTGGCGCAGGACCAGGGTGAGTCCCTCGGGTTCCAGGACGGTGGCGACGGGGGTGGTCCCGGCGGGGACGGTGGTGCCGTCGACGGTGCAGAAGACGTACCGCCCCTCGTTCAGCTCGGGTCGCATCCCGCTCAGAAGTTTCCGCAGATCCTGCTCTCCGCTCATACGGCCACCCTACCGATCGCCCGGGCGGGTACCCGGTTCATCGGGAGGCGGGCGACGTGCCGTGCACGGGGCGCGCGTGACGGGTCTCAGCGGTCCTCGTACAGCCGCCGGTGCCACCACGGGCGTGGACTCCCCGACCGGTCGGTGGTGGCCGCGTCCCGGTCGAAGACCGTCCGTCTGCGCAACTCCGCGTCCAAGGGGGGCGGTTCACGCGCCCGGGCGGGTGACCGCCGGCCGGCGTGGGTTCCTCGTGCGGCGCGCAGCGTGCCGGGCCGTCCACGCGGCATCGCCCTTTCGGCGGGTGAACGTCATGCGCCCCGTCCTGCCCGGCGCCCGGCCCGGGGGATTTCGGCGGCCACCGGGCCGGCGGCTCCGCGCCCGGTGGTACGCCGCGTACGTACTGCGCCCGGTCAGGTCAGATCGAACTCACCGCCCCGGGCGTTCAGCACGAACTTGTGCCACTCGTCCGGCGAGAAGATCAGTGAAGGGCTCTCGGGGCGCTCGCTGTTGCGCATCGCGATGAAGCCCTCGACGAAGGCGATCTGGACGTCGCCCACTCCCCGGCTGCTCGACTGCCAGTCCGCCTCGGTGAGATCGAGGTCCGGCTTGCCCCAGCCGGCGAGGGGTTGTGAAGTCATGCTCTCGGCCACGTGCGTGCTCCTCCCGGTACGTCGTCCGGGGGCCAGGTTAACCACCGCGGCGGGTGCCGGACAGGCCACGGTGCGTCACCCGTGGCCGGTCCGGCTCCCCGGCCGGCCCCTCCGTCGTCGGCCGGGCCTGTGTTCAGGAGGTCGGCTCCTGTGCCCCCACCAGCCACATCGCGAAGAACTGCGCGCCGCCGCCGTACGCGTGCCCGAGCGCCCGGCGGGCGTCCGGAACCTGGTGTTCCCCGGCCTGGCCGCGGACCTGGAGGGCCGCCTCCGCGAAGCGGATCATGCCGGAGGCTCCGATCGGGTTGGTGGACAGCACGCCGCCCGAGGGGTTGACGGGGAGGTCCCCGTCGAGTTCGGTGACTCCGGCCTCGGTGAGCTTCCAGCCCTCGCCCTCCGCCGCGAAGCCGAGGTTCTCCAGCCACATCGGCTCGTACCAGGAGAACGGCACGTACATCTCGACCGCGTCGATCTCCCGGCGCGGGTCGGTGACGCCGGCCTGGCGGTAGACGTCGGCCGCGCAGTCCTTGCCGGCCTGCGGCGACACGAAGTCCTTGCCGGCGAAGAGGGTGGGCTCGCTACGCATCGCGCCGCCGTGCACCCAGGCGGCCGGTTTCGGCGAACGGGCCGCGCCCGCCCGGTCGGTGAGGATCATCGCGCACGCGCCGTCGGAGGAGGGGCAGGTCTCCGAGTAGCGGATCGGGTCCCACAGCATCGGCGAGGCCTGGACCTTCTCCAGGGTGATGTCGTGCTCGTGCAGGTGCGCGTACGGGTTCTTGAGCGCGTTGCGCCGGTCCTTGTACGCCACCAGCGAGCCCACCGTGTCCGGCGCGCCGGTGCGCCGCATGTAGGCGCGCACGTGCGGGGCGAAGAAGCCGCCGGCGCCGGCGAGCAGCGGCTGCTGGAAGGGGACGGGGAGCGACAGGCCCCACATGGCGTTGGATTCGGACTGCTTCTCGAAGGCGAGGGTGAGGACGGTGCGGTGGACGCGGGCCGCCACCAGGTTCGAGGCGACCAGGGCGGTGGACCCGCCGACCGATCCGGCCGTGTGCACGCGCAGCATCGGCTTGCCGACGGCGCCGAGGGCGTCCGCCAGGTACAGCTCGGGCATCATCACCCCCTCGAAGAAGTCGGGGGCCTTGCCGATGACGACCGCGTCGATGTCCGCCCAGGTCAGTTCGGCGTCGGCGAGGGCGCGGGCGGCCGCCTCGCGGACCAGGCCGGCGATGGACACGTCGTGGCGGGCCGCCACGTGCTTGGTCTGGCCGATCCCGACGATGGCCACGGGCTCTTTACTCACCTTGCGTCCCCTTCCAGGACGGCGACCAGGTTCTGCTGGAGGCAGGGGCCGGAGGTGGCGTGGGCGACGGCCCGTCGCGATGCGCCGCGGTGGATCCGGGCGGCCGCCTCGCCGATGCGGATCAGGCCGGCGGCCATCATCGGGTTGGCGGCGAGCGCGCCGCCGGAGGGGTTGACGGTCACCTCGTCGGTGAGGCCGAGCGCCTTGCGGAGCACGACCTCCTGGGAGGAGAACGGCGCGTGCAGTTCGGCCGTGTCCACCGGGGCTTCGAAGACACCCGCGTGTTCGGCGGCGAGCCGGGTGGACGGGGAGTCGGTGAGGTCGCGCAGGCCCAGGCTGTGGGCCTCGATGCGGTGGTCGATTCCGGTGATCCAGGCGGGGCGTTCGCAGAGGCGCCGCGCGAGGTCGCCGGCGGCCAGCACGACGGCGGCCGCGCCGTCGCCGACGGGCGGGCAGTCTCCGGTGCGCAGCGGCCTGACCTGGTAGTCGCCCTGGGGGACGGGGCCGCGGAGCTGGGCGTGCGGGTTGGCGACGGCCGCGTCCCGGCTGCGTGCCCCGACGGCTGCCAGGGCGGTCTCGTCGGTCTCGCCCGCATCGATCAGGGCCTGGGCCTGGAGAGCGGCCAGGGCGACCGCGTCGGGCCAGAGCGGGGCGACGTAGTACGGATCGAGCTGGCGCGTCAGCACGTCGCGGACCGATCCCGGGGAGGACTTCCCGTACGAGTAGACGAGCGCGGTGTCGGCCTCGCCGGTCTGGATCTTGACCCAGGCCTCGTAGAGGGCCCAGGCCCCGTCCATCTCGACGTGCGATTCGGAGATCGGCGGCCAGGCCCCGACCCCGTCGAGGGTCATGGTGAAGGAGAAGGCCCGGCCGGCCAGGTAGTCGCTGGAGCCGGAGCAGGTGAAGCCGATCTCGCCGGCCTTCAGGCCGGTGGCGGCCAGCACCTGGTGGAGGACCGGCATGACCATCTCGACTTCGCTGAGCTCGTCGGTGCGGCGCAGGTGGTCGCTCTGCGCGAAGGCGACCACCGCGACCTCGCGGGCGTATCGGGCCATCAGATGAGCTCCTTGTACGCGTCGTAGTCCGCGTCCGGTTCGCCGGTGGGGCGGTAGTGGTCGGGGTGGCGACCGCCCTCGGTCCATACCGGCTCGACGCGCAGGCCCATGCGGACCTGGTCGTAGGGGATGCCGCCGATCCGGCCGTGGAGGGCGAGGCCGGCGCCGTCGAGGGCGATGTGGGCGTAGACGTAGGGGACCTCGATGTCGAGGTTCTTCGCCTTGATGTTGACGATGCAGTAGGTGGTGACCGTGCCGGCGGGTCCGACCTCGACGCGGTCGGTGGTGGCGACCCCGCAGGTGGGGCAGGCGCCGCGCGGCGGGACGTACACCTTGTGGCAGGAGGGGCAGCGCTCGCCGACGGTCCGCCGCTCGGAGAGGGCGGCGATGTACGCGGTCTGGGCGCGGCCGGGGCTGTACACGTAGTCGAGGCGGGCCTCGGCGACGATGCCGGTGACCGCGTCGGCGAAGTCCCCGTCGTGCGGGACCGCTTCCCCGCCCGCGGGGCCGTCGTACGGTTCGAAGCAGGCGATGTCGGTGATGGCGCCGGTGCGCTCGGCGGCCCAGCGCACGCGTACCCGCATGCCGGTGCGGACGGCGTCGGGGCCGGGCGCGTCGAGGGCGTGCAGGAGGGCGGTGTCGGCGCCGTCGAGCTTGACCAGCACCCAGGCGAAGGGGGTGTCCAGGGGCTGTTGGGGGCGGGGGCGATCGTTCCACGCCCAGGTGGTGACGGTACCGGTGGCGCCGACCTCGACGAGTTCGCGGATCTCCTCTGCGGTGACGGGGTCGTACTCGACGGGCGGGACCATCACCTTGCCGTCGGAGGTCTTCACCCCGAGGACGACGCCCTCGCGCAGCCCGGTGAGGAAGGCGCTCTGGACGGGCCCGAGGGACCGGGTGAAGGGGAACTCGACGACGAGGGGCGCGCGGAGCACCTCCGGTGGGGAGGCAGCTGTCATGGCGATTCTCCGATGCGATCGATTCCGATGTTTTCAGCCCCCGGCGGCGCCCTTCCGGCCCGGCCGACGCTCGCTCAGCCCGCCGACGCCCTTTCAGCCGGGCCGGCGCCATCTCAGCCCCGCCGGCGTTTGAGGCGCCATCTCAGCCCCGCCGGCGTTTGAGGCGCAGGGGTCCGGGGGCGGCGCCCCCGGCAACGGCGCCGCACCCGGGCACGGGCGCAGCCACGGGCACGGCCACGGGCACGGCCACAGGCGCAGCCACGAGCACAGGCGCGGCCCGAACTACTCGCGCCGATACACCGCGGGCCGCTTCTCCGCGAAGGCCCGCGCCCCCTCCTTCGCATCGGCGGTGTCGAAGATCGGCCACCCCCGCAGGAGTTCGGACGCCAGCCCTTCCCGCTCCGTCAGCTCGGCGGTCTCGTAGACCGACGCCTTGACGGCCTCCACCGCCAATGGCCCGCACGCGTTGATCCGCTCCGCGATCTCCAGGGCGGCCGCCAGCGCCGTACCGTCCGGCACCACCCGCCCGACCAGCCCGATCCGTTCGGCCTCCGCCGCGGAGTAGGGACGTCCGGTCAGCAGCATCTCCAGGGCGTGCGTCCGTGGGATCTGCCGCGGCAGCCGCACCGTGGAGCCGCCGATCGGGAAGAGCCCGCGCTTGACCTCGAACAGCCCGAAGGTGGCGCCCTCGGCGGCGACCCGGATGTCCGTACCCTGGAGGATCTCCGTACCGCCCGCCACGCAGTACCCCTCCACCGCCGCGATGACCGGCTTGCGCGGGCGGTGGTGGCGCAGCATCGCCTTCCAGTGCAGGTCGGGGTCGGCCTTCAGCCGGTCCCGGTACCGGTCGCCCGCCAGTCCCTTGCCGGCCAGTGCCTTGAGGTCCATTCCGGCGCAGAAGTCCCCGCCGGCGCCGGTCAGGACGATGGAACGGATCCCGTCGTCGGCGTCCGCCTCCAGCCAGCCGTCGTACAGCCCCACCAGCAGCGGCAGCGAGAGCGCGTTCTTCGCCTCGGGCCTGTTCATGGTGAGCACCAGCGTGGCGCCGTGCCGATCCACGGTCAGGTGTTCTGTCCCACCCATTGCCGTCCTCCCGTCTCAAGACCTAGAACAGGTTGCAGTAGGGGAGGGTGCAGTTCAATAGTTTTCTGACACCCAGTCAGACTTCTTGAGCGGTGCCCTTCCCAGTTGCCGTCTCCGACGCTCTAATGACCGCCGGAGCAGACCAGTCACGGGGTCAGGAGGAACGGTGGAGTACAACCTTGCCGACCTGTTCGAGTCGGTCGTGGACGTGGTCCCGGACCGCGAGGCCCTGGTGTACGTGGACCACCCCGGGACCGGCGCCGAGCGCCGCCTGACGTACGCGGAGCTCGACACGGCGGCGAACCGGATCGCCCACCACCTGCTCGACAGCGGCCTGAAGGCGGGCGAACACCTGGGCCTGCACCTCTACAACGGGATCGAGTACCTGCAGACCGTGCTGGCCTGCCTGAAGGCCCGACTGGTCCCGGTGAACGTCAACTACCGTTATGTGGAGGAGGAGCTGGTCTACCTCTACAACGACGCCGATCTCGCCGCCCTCGTCTTCGAGGGCGAGTTCACCGAGCGGGTCGCGGCCGCGCTGCCGCAGACGACGAAGCTCCGGCACCTGATCCGGGTCGGCGAGGCTCCCGATGGCGCCCCGGAGCCCTCGATCGCGCCGGTCCCGTACGCGGAGGCCGAGGCGGCCGGCTCACCCGGGCGCGGATTCCCGCCGCGCAGCCCCGACGACCTCTTCATCATCTACACCGGCGGCACGACCGGCATGCCCAAGGGCGTGATGTGGCGCGCCGAGGACCTCTTCTTCGCAGGGCTCTTCGGCGGCGAGCCCTCGGGCGAGCCGGTGAAGCGGCCGGAGGAGCTGGCCGAGCGGGTCGCGGCGCGCGGCGCCGGGCTCACCTTCTTCCCGGCGCCGCCATTGATGCACGGCACGTCGACGCTGACCTCCTTCATCGCCTTCAACTACGGCCAACGGGTGGTCATCCACCGCAAGTACGCGCCCGAGGAAGTGCTCCGCACGATCGAGAAGGAGAAGGTCTCCAGCGTCTCGTTGGTCGGCGACGCGATGTTGCGGCCGCTGATCGACGCCCTGAACGGCCCGCTCAAGGGCACGGACCTGTCGTCGCTGTTCAGCGTCTCCTCGTCCGGGGCGATCATGTCGGAGACGGTGCGCGCCGAGTTCCAGCGGCTGGTGCCGAACGTGCTGCTCCTGAACAACTTCGGGTCGTCCGAGTCCGGGTCCAACGGCCGGGCGACGGACGACTCCGGCCCGGAGAAGGGCTTCCGGCTGGAGGTCAACGACCGTACACAGGTGGTGGACCCGGTGACGCACGAGCCGGTCGCGGTGGGCGAGCCGGGACGCCTCGCCCAGCGCGGGCATGTCCCGCTCGGCTACTACAACGACCCGGGGAAGACCGCCGAGACCTTCTTCCAGAAGGGCACGGAACGCTGGGTGCTGCTCGGCGACATGGCGACCGTCGACGAACAGGGCATCGTCACGGTGCTCGGGCGCGGCTCGCAGTGCATCAACACCGGCGGCGAGAAGGTGTATCCGGAGGAGGTCGAGCAGGCGCTGAAGTCCCACCCGGACGTGTACGACGCCTTGGTGGCGGGGGTCCCGGACCCGACCTGGGGCAGCCACGTGGCCGCGGTGGTCCAGGTCCGGGAGGGTGCCCGGGCGCCGTCCCTGGACCAGATCCAGAGCCACTGCCGCACCAGGCTGGCGGGCTACAAGATCCCGCGGCAGCTGGTCATCGCGCCCGCCATCCAGCGCTCGCCGAGCGGCAAGGCGGACTACCGCTGGGCGAAGGCGGTGGCGACGGAGGCCGACACGGCCTGACCAGGGCCCGCGCGCCGGAAGCCGCCCCCAGGCGGTTTCCGGCGAGCCGTACGGGTCGCACCCCGGGCAGCTCGCTCAGGACGACGCGGGCGCGGGTGCGACGGCCGGGGCGGAAGGCGCCGTGGGGGCGGTGGTGGTGTCGCCGTCGATGCACGTCATCGACACGATGACCATCGCCGGCAGACCCGCCGGCGGCGTGCTCGCGAAGCCGGACGTGACCGTCCAGTTGTTCTTCTTGAGGGTGAGCACGTCCCCGCCCAGGTCGGGGCCGGTCTGCCAGCCGCGCTCGGAGCGGGCCCGCTCGAACGCCGCTTTCAGGGCCGCCTGGACCGTCTCCGGCGCATGCTGCCCTGAGAGCCGTTCGTGGCACGTGCGTATGCCCCCGGAGGGTTCCCGCTCCACCGTGATGCCCTCCGCCGCCAGTATCGCGGTCATCTCCGACACCACCGTTTCGCGAGGCAGCGGCGGACCCGAGTATCGCGGGGGCAGCGGGCCGAGGTCCCTCAGCAGATACGCGCCGGCGGCCACCGTGGCCGTCGCCAATGCCGCCAAGGCCAGGGACGCCACGGCTGTGAGCATCAGTATCCGTCGCACAATGATGTCGGTCCTCTCGGTTCGCGATACGGCCGGCCATTCTGTCACCCCGCCGATCTTGAAGGATCATCGGCCGTCCGGTATCGCCGAGTCGCCCGTACCGCGCGGGTCGAGGAGGATCGGAAGACGCCGCGCCGCGAGTCCGCCGAGGTCTCCCAGGTATGCGGAAGCCCGGGATGCGGGCCGGCGGCTCACCGTCCCCGTGGAGGTACCAGGCGAGTTCGGTTCCGTCATAGATGGTGAGGGTGGACATGCGGGCCACCACAACAGACGACCGCTCGTTCGAGTCATTGATTTAACCTGCGGATTCCTGGCAATCTACCGAATGATCGGTCGGTTCTCATGATGAGGTGACGGCATGGCGGTGTACACGGATCTCCACGACGAGGGTGAGCGGCTGGGCCGCGACGAGTTGGCCGCGCTCCAGCTCACCCGGCTGCGCGCGACCCTGCACCGCGCCTACGAGAAGGTCCCCTTCTACCGGCAGGCCTTCGACAAGGCGGGCGTGCATCCCGACGACTGCCGCTCGCTCGCCGACCTCTCCCTGTTCCCGCTGACCACCAAGGCCGATCTGCGCGACCAGTACCCCTTCGGGATGTTCGCCGTGCCGCGCTCGCAGGTGCGCCGCATCCACGCCTCCAGCGGCACCACCGGGCGGCCGACCGTCGTCGGGTACACCGACGCAGACCTCGCGACCTGGGCGGATGTCGTCGCCCGGTCCATACGCGCGGCCGGCGGACGGCCCGGTCAGATCATCCACATCGCCTACGGGTACGGGCTGTTCACCGGCGGCCTGGGCGCGCACTACGGCGCCGAGCGCCTCGGCTGTACGGTCGTGCCCGCGTCGGGCGGGATGACGGACCGGCAGGTCCGGCTCATCGAGGACTTCCGGCCGGAGGTCATCATGGTGACCCCTTCCTACATGCTGACCCTGCTGGACGAGATGGAGCGCCAGGGGATCGACCCGCGCGCGACCTCACTGCGGACGGGGATCTTCGGCGCGGAGCCGTGGACCGAGGAGATGCGCCGGGAGATCGAGGAACGGCTCGACATCGACGCGGTGGACATATACGGCCTGTCCGAGGTCATCGGACCGGGTGTGGCCCAGGAGTTCGCGGAGACCAAGGACGGCCTCCACATCTGGGAGGACCACTTCTTTCCCGAGGTGGTCGACCCGCTGACGGGCGCGGTGCTGCCGGAGGGTGAGCCCGGCGAGTTGGTCTTCACCTCCCTCACCAAGGAGGCCATGCCCATCATTCGCTACCGCACCCGGGACCTGACGCGGCTGCTGCCCGGGACGGCCCGGCCGGCCTTCCGCCGGATGGAGAAGATCACGGGCCGCAGCGACGACATGATCATCCTGCGTGGGGTGAATGTGTACCCGACCCAGATCGAGGAGGTCCTGCTGCGGACGCCGGGGCTGGCTCCCCACTTCCAGCTGCGGCTGACCCGGGAGGGCCGGATGGACGCCCTGACGGTACGGGTGGAGGCACGCCGGGAGACGGACGCCGAGCGGCGGCAGGACGCGGCCGCAGCCGTGGTCCGGGCCGTCAAGGAGGGGGTCGGGGTCTCCGTGCGGGTCGAGGTGGTCGACCCGGAGACACTGGAGCGTTCGGTGGGGAAGATCAAGAGACTGGTCGACCTTCGGGGAGCCGGCCGCTGAAACCACCCCTTCGGACCCATTTGGGGGTGGCCTCCGGGAGCGAGCCGGCGCTCGGGGGTAGTGCATGAGGTGTGATCTCCACCCTCCGGCAGCTCTACGACCGGCTCCAGGGCTCCCAGATCGGGCTGGCCTGGAGCCGCGGCCGGGAGATGGAGCTGATGCACCGGGCGATGGGCTTCGCGGCTCTCGGCTTCCTCACCCTGGTGCCGCTGCTGGTGGTCGTGGCGGCCGCCGCGCCCGGGAGCGGCTCGGGCTTCGGCCGCTGGCTGGGCCAGGCCCTCGGGGTGACGGAGGCCTCGAGGGTCCGGGTCGAGATGCTGTTCGGCGCCGCGGACCTGGCGCTGGAGCGGACCACGGCGTTCGGTCTGGCCGCCCTCGCGGTGTTCGGCCTGACCTTCGGTTCGGCCGTGCAGACCGGCTACGAGAAGGTCTGGGACCTGCCGACAGCGCGCTGGCACACCATGTGGCTGCACGTCGTCTGGCTCGCCCTGCTCGTCTGCTACCTCGGCCTGCTCGTGGGGATCCCCTCGCCGTCGAACGACGCCTTCGGCACGGTCCTCGGCGCGCTGGGCGACCTCGTCGGCACCTGCCTGTTCTTCATCGCCTCGCAGCGCCTGCTGCTCGGCGGCCGGGTCCGCTGGCGCGCCCTGGTGCCGGGAGCGGTGGCGACCAGCCTCGGGCTGCTGGGGCTGCGGATCTTCTCGCAGCTGGTGTTCTCCCCGCTCATCGCCTCCAACGCGGTGATCTACGGCCCGTTCGGCACCCTGCTCGTCGTCCAGTCCTGGCTGGTCGGCGTCGGCTTCGTGGTCTACGGGGGCGCGCTCGTCGGCCGTCTCGTGCACGAGCACCTCACCCTGCGCCGGCTCCGGCGCGGCGGGCTCTTCCCGCCCGAGGACCCCGCCGCGCACCCTCCGCACCCTCCGCACCCCGGCTGACCGGGCTCCCCCGCGTCGGCGGCCGGAAGTCGGTGGCGGCAGGCTCAGGTGCCCGGCTCCGCGAAACGGTCGCGCAGTTCCCGCTTGAGGATCTTGCCGCTGGCGTTGCGCGGGAGGGCGTCCACGAAGAGCACCCGCTTCGGGGCCTTGAAATGGGCGAGCTTCTCCCGGGCGTAGGCCATCAGCTCCGCCTCCGTCACCTCGCCCGCCTCCCCACGCGGTACCACCACCGCCGTGACGGCCTCGATCCAGCGCTCGTCGGGCAGCCCGATCACCGCCGCCTCGGCCACGCCCGGGTGGGTGTAGAGCACGTCCTCCACCTGCCGTGAGGCGACGAGCACCCCGCCCGAGTTGATGACGTCCTTCACCCGGTCCACGACCGTGAAGTACCCCTGCGCGTCGCGCACCGCGAGGTCGCCCGAGCGGAACCAGCCGTCCCGGAAGGCCTTCTCCGTGGCCACCGGGTCGTTCCAGTAGCCCAGGCAGAGCTGGGGCGAGCGGTAGACCACCTCGCCCGGCGTGCCGTCCGGCACGTCCTTGCCGTCCTCGTCCACCACCTTCGCCTCCACGTGACGCACGGGCCGCCCGCAGGAGTCCATCCGTCCCTCGTGCTCCGCCGGCCCGAGCACCGTGGCCAGCGGGCCGATCTCGCTCTGGCCGAAGCAGTTGTAGAAGCCGAGGTCCGGCAACCGCTCGCGCAGGCGTTCCAGGACCGGGACCGGCATGATCGAGGCCCCGTAGTACGCCTTCCGCAGCGCGCCCAGCTCACGCACCGCGAACCGAGGGTGGTTGGCCAGGCCGATCCACACCGTCGGCGGGGCGAAGAGGCTGTCCGCCTCCCCCGCCTCGACCAGGTCGAAGATCCGCTCCGCGACCGGCGCGTCCACGATCGTGTTCCGCGCCCCGACCGCCAGGTACGGCAGCAGGAAGACGTGCATCTGCGCCGAGTGGTAGAGCGGCAGCGAGTGGACGGGCCGGTCGTCCTCGGCCAGGTCCAAGGCCTCGATCGCGCTCTCGTACTCGTGCACGAGGGCCCGGTGGGTCATCATGGCGCCCTTGGGCAGGGCGGTGGTCCCTGAGGTGTACAGGAGCTGTACCAGTGCGTCCGGATCCCGGTCGGCCTCGAAGGGCAGCGGATCGGCCAGCTCCGCCAGGAAGGAGTCGGGGGCGTCGCGCAGCGCCCGTACCCGGTACCCGTCGGGGATCCGCCCGGCCAGGTCTGGATCGGCGAGGACCAGGGCGCTCGCGGAGTTGTCCAGGATGTACGCGAGGTCCTCGCCGGTGAGGTTCTGATTGACCGGGACGTGGGTGAGCCCGCCCCGGGCGCAGGCCAGGTAGGCGAGGAGGTAGGCGTCGGAGTTGTGGGCGAAGGTGGCGACCCGGTCCCCGGCGGCCAGTCCGTACCGCTCCCGCAGCACGGCGGCCCCGGTGGTGACGGCCGCGTCGAGTTCCGCGTACGTCCAGGTCCGTTCGCGGTAGCGGACGGCCGGGCGGTCGGGGACCCGCCGCGCGCTGTCGTGCACCAGTCCGTCGACCGTGTCGTCCCGTACCGCTCGCCCTGCCCGCACCGCCCGCTCTGCCGTCATGGCGCGATCCTCGTCCTCCCGTACGCCCAAGGTCAATAACCGGATACCGAACGGGATGTTGACAGATCATCGGACGGGCTGAATGAGTGTGGGGGCACGGAAGTACCGCCTGTCAATCGGGTAACCACGCCCACCCACAGGCCACTTGGGAGGACTGTTGCGTCTCAGCACTCGTCCGATACTCCGCCGCGTCGCCCTCACCGGCGCCGCTCTGCTCGCCGCGTCGGCCGCCGTGCCCCAGGCCTCGGCGGCCGCGGCGCCCGACGGCCGGACCGCCGCCGGGGGCGGCCTGTCCGCCGTCATCCGGTACACCGAGAACGGCATCCCGCACATCCTCGCCCGCGACTACGCGCACCTCGGCTTCGGCACCGGTTGGGCCCAGGCCGCCGACCAGGTCTGCGTCCTCGCCGACGGATTCGTGACCGTCTCCGGTGAGCGTTCCCGCTGGTTCGGTGCCGACGCCGCGCCCGACTTCTCGCTCTCCTCGGCCACGAAGAACCTCTCCAGCGACCTCTACTTCAAGGGGGTGCGGGAGTCGGGCACGGTGGAGAAGCTGCTGGCGACCCCCGCCCCGGCCGGTCCCACCAAGGACCTCGAGGAACTGATGCGCGGCTGGGCCGCCGGGTACAACGCCTGGCTGGCCCAGAACAAGATCACCGACCCGGCGTGCAAGGGTGCCGGCTGGGTCCGCCCGGTGACCACGGCCGATGTGGCCGCCCGCGGCTTCGCCGTCTCGGTCCTCGGCGGCCAGGGCCGCGGCATCGACGGCATCACGGCCGCCCGGCCCCCGGGCCCCGCGGGCTCGCCGACCGGCCCCATGGCGCTCCCCCAGGGGGCCGATCCGGCGGCCGCCGCCGAGGCGGCACGGGAGTACTTCGACACCGGCCGCTACGACATGGGCTCCAACGCCGTGGCCTTCGCCGGCTCCACCACGGCGAGCGGCCGCGGCCTGCTGCTCGGCAACCCGCACTATCCGTGGCACGGCGGGCGCCGTTTCTGGCAGTTCCAGCAGACCATCCCGGGCGAGCTGAACGTCTCGGGCGCCTCCCTCCTCGGCACCGCCGTGGTCAACATCGGCTTCAACGAGAAGGTGGCCTGGAGCCACACGGTGGCCACCGGCACGCCGGTGAACCTCCATCAGCTCGCGCTGGATCCCGCCGATCCGACCGCCTACCTGGTCGACGGCACGCCGGAGCGGATGACCCGGCGGACCGTCACCGTCCCGGTGACCGGCGGCGCCCCGGTCACCCGCACCCAGTGGTGGACCCGCTACGGACCGGTGGTCTCGGACCTCGGCCCGAGCCTGCCCCTGCCGTGGACCGCGCAGACGGCGTACGCGCTGAACGACCCGAACGCCGCGAACCTGCGCGGCTCCGACACCGCCCTCGCGATGGGCAAGGCCCGCTCGGTGGCCGGGATCCAGGACGCGCTGGGGCGCACCCAGGGCCTGCCCTGGGTCAACACCGTGGCCGCCGACTCCGCGGGCGGCACCCTCTTCACCCAGGCCCAGGTGCTGCCCCGGATCACCGACGAGTTGGTGGCCCGCTGTTCCACCCCGATGGGCCGGGCCACGTACCCGGCCTCGGGGCTGGCGGTGCTGGACGGTTCGCGCGGCGACTGCGCGATCGGCTCGGATCCGGACGCGGTGCAGCCGGGGGTCTTCGGCCCGGGGAAGGCGCCGACGCTGCGGGACGCCCCGTACGCGGAGAACTCCAACGACAGTGCCTGGCTGGCCAACGCCGACCGGCCGCTGACCGGCTACGAGCGGATATGGGGCAACGTCGCCACCGCGCGCTCGCTGCGGACGCGCGGCGCGGTCGAGGACGTGGCCGCGATGGCCGCGAAGGGCCGGCTGACCGTGGCCGACCTGCAGAAGCAGCAGTTCGCGAACCGGGTCCCGGCCGGTGAGCTGGCGGCGGCGGACGCGGCGAAGGCGTGCTCCGCCCTGCCGGGCGGCACGGCGACGGCGAGCGACGGCGGTGCGGTGGACGTCTCGGCGGCCTGCGGGGTGCTGGCGAGCTGGGACCGTACGACCGACAGCACCAGCCGCGGCGCGCTGCTCTTCGACCGGTTCTGGCGCAAGCTGACGGCCTCGACGCCGACCAAGGACCTGTGGCTGGTGCCGTTCTCGGCGGCCGATCCCGTACGTACCCCTCGTACGCTCGACCAGGCGGCACCCGGCATCGGGCGGGCGCTCGCGGACACGGTGGCGGAGCTGAAGGCGTCCGGGATCGCGCTCGACGCCCCGCTGGGTGAGCACCAGTTCGTGGTCCGCGGCGCGCGCAAACTGCCGGTGAGCGGTGGCACGGAGGCGCTCGGCGTCTGGAACAAGATCGAGGCGCCGTGGAACGCGGCGGCCGGCGGCTACGCGGAGGTCACGCACGGGTCCAGCCACATCCAGGCGGTCGGCTGGGACGGCGGGCGCTGCCCGGTGGCGCGCACCCTGCTGACGTACAGCCAGTCCTCGAACCCGGGCTCGCCGTACCACGCCGACCAGACCCGGATGTACTCCGAGGAACGCTGGGTCACGGCACGGTTCTGCGAACGGGACATCCTCACGTCGCCGAAGCTGAAGGTGGCCCTGGTCCGCGAACGACGGTGAGCCCCGCGCCCGAACCCACCGCCGCCCGACCCGCCTCCTCCTGACCGCACAGGAGGAGGCGCGGGCGGCGGCGGTCATCCGGCCGGCGTCGCACCGAGGGCGGTGGCCAGGGCCCGGGCCTGATCCGGGGTGATGCCCAGGACGAGCGGTACCCGGCGGGGGCTGTACGGGGCGGAACACACGGGGATCGGATGGGCGTCCGTCGCCGCCCACCGGGGCCCGCCAGCCGGGTCAGGCGCCCCCAGCAGGGTCGCGGCCAGTTCCCCGGCGGCGTCCGCGCGTATCCCGCAGTGGGCGGGCGCGCGGGCCACGGTGTCGGGTGCCTCGGCGGGCAGGTCGGCGTCGCCGAGCATCGGGAGCAGGAGCAGAGGGCGCTCGGACGCGGCCTCGCGCGGCCTCGCGCGGGGTCACGTGGGGTCACGTGGAGTCGTGCGGGGTCACGTGGAGTCGTGCGGGGTCACGTGGGGGCATTCGCTACGGGCTGACCGCCAGGAAGAGGTACGCGGCCAGCAGCACGATGTGGACGCCGCCTTGGAGCAGCGTGGCGCGCCCCGGGACGATGGTGAGGGCGCTGACCACGATGGTGAGGGCGAGCAGCACCATGTGGATCGGGCCGAGGCCCAGCAGGAGCGGGCCGGAGAGCCAGATCGAGGCGAGGGCGATCGCCGGAATGGTCAGGCCGATGCTGGCGATGGCGGATCCGTAGGCGAGGTTGAGGCTGGTCTGGACGCGGTCGCGGCGGGCGGCCCGGACGGCGGCGAGGGTCTCGGGCAGCAGGACGAGCAGGGCGATGATCACACCGACGACCGCCTGGGGCAGCCCGGCGGCCGCGACGGCCCGCTCGATGGTCGGGGACACGGCCTTGGCGTCGCCCACCACGGCGACGAGCGCGATCAGCAGGAGGCCGAGGCTGACGAGGGAGGCGCGGGCGGTGGGCGGGTCGGCGTGGTCCTCGCCGCCGGCGACGCCCCCTCCGGTGTCCACGGGCAGGAAGTAGCTGCGGTGACGGACCGTCTGGACGGCGACGAAGAGCCCGTACAGGGCGAGCGAGGCGACGGCGGCGAAGGTGAGCTGCGCGGTGGAGAACTCCGGGCCCGGCTTGCTGGTGGTGAACGTCGGCAGGACCAGGCTGAGGGTGGCCAGGGTCGCGACGGTGGCCAGGGCGGCCCCGGAGCCCTCGGGATTGAACACGGCGACCCGGTTGCGCAGGGCGCCGACGAGCAGGGAGATGCCGACGATGCCGTTGCAGGTGATCATGACGGCGGCGAAGACGGTGTCCCGGGCCAGGGAGGCGGTCTTGTCGCCGCCGTCGGCCATCAGGGTGACGATGAGCGCCACCTCGATCACGGTGACCGCCACGGCGAGGACGAGGGAGCCGAAGGGTTCGCCGACGCGGTGGGCGACGACCTCGGCGTGGTGGACGGCCGCGAGCACCGCGCCCGCGAGACAGAGCGCGACGAGCGCCACCGCGAAACCCGGTAGGTCCCGTCCCCAGCTGAAGACCAGCGCGACGAGCGCGACGACGGGGACGACGATGGTCCAGTCGGTCAAGAACGATCTGCGGGTTGCCGTACTCATATCGGCCAAGTTGCCAGAATTGTCCCGATGGTGCGGCGCAAGGCGCGCCTCAGGGTGCCTCTCGTGGCATTTCTCACGCGATCCCCGGGCGTGGCGGGGGCCGGCTCCACCGGGAACGTCGCACCGCACCGCAGGATGGCGCATGACCTCGGCGGACGCGCCGTCGCAGTGGACCGAGCCCGAGCTGACCGGCCTGCACCGCATCGCGCTGCGGGAGCTGCTGCGCCACGTCTCCCCGGCGCCGGGGGCCGAGCACGCGGGTGTGGGGCGGCCCGTACTCGGGGTGCTGCGGCCGCCCGGACGACCGGGGCACACCCGGGTGGTCCTGTGGGACGGCCGCGACCTCGGCTCGTCGGTCGCCTACGACCTGCCGCTGGTCGACGCGGACGACAGCAACGTCCCGTGGCCGGCGATCGCCGGGACGGTGCGCCGGCTCGCCGCCCGGCCCGGGGCGGCGGACGGACCTGCGGCCCGGGACGGCCTGGGCATCCCCGTCGTCGACGCCACCGCCGAGGCCGCGCGCTTTGGAGCCGAGCCCTCGTACGACCGGACCGACGCGCTGCACGCGGCCGTCTCCATGCTCAGGCCCTTCCACCACGTGGAGCCCGAGCCGGACCCGGACCCGGAATCAACATCGGCATCGGCATCGGATCCCGAGCCCGAGCTGCTGCTCGGCGGTTTCCTGCCGGTCGGGCCCCGGGTGAGGGCCGCGGTCGGGGCGTACCGTCACATCGCGCGCTCGTGACCCTCCCAGTACGGGTCGCGCAGCCGCCGCTTGTAGAGCTTGCCGTTCGGGTCGCGTGGCATCGTCTCGATGAAGTCGACCGTCTTGGGGCGCTTGTAGCCGGCCAGCTGCCGCTCGCAGTGGTGCAGGATCTCCGCGGCCAGGGCGTCGCCCGCCACGAAACCCTCGGCCGGTTCGACGACCGCCTTGACCTGCTCGCCCCAGTCGGCGTGCGGGATGCCGAAGGCGGCGGCGTCCGCGACGGCCGGGTGGGTGAGCAGGGCCGACTCGATCTCGGCGGGGTAGATGTTGACCCCGCCCGAGATGATCATGTCGATCTTGCGGTCGCGGAGGAAGAGGTAGCCCTCCTCGTCCATCAGGCCCAGGTCGCCGACGGTGAAGAAGTCGCCGATCCGGTTCTTCCTCGTCTTGCCCTCGTCCTTGTGGTAGCTGAAGCCACCGGTGTTCATCTTGAGGTAGACGGTGCCCAGTTCACCGGCGGGCAGCCGGTTGCCGTCGTCGTCGAAGATGGCGAGTTCGCTGATCGGCCAGGCTTTGCCGACCGTTCCCGGCTTCTTCAGCCAGTCCTCGGCGGTCGCGAAGGCGCCGCCGCCCTCGCTGGCCGCGTAGTACTCCTCCACGCACCGGCCCCACCAGTCGATCATCGCCCGTTTGACGTGGTCGGGGCAGGGCGCGGCGCCGTGGATGGCGTGCCGCATCGAGGAGACGTCGTACGCGTCCTTCGTCTCCTGCGGGAGGGCGAGGAGGCGGTGGAACTGGGTCGGCACCATGTGGGTGTGCGTGCAGGCATGGCCGTCGATCAGGCGGAGCATCTCCTGCGGGGTCCACTTGTCCATCAGGACCAGCGGATGCCCGATGTGCAGGGCGGCGCCCGCGAATTGGAGGACGGCCGTGTGGTAGAGCGGCGAACAGACCAGGTGGACGTTGCCGTCGAAGGGCCGGATGCCGAAGATGGCGAGGAAGCCGCCCAGGTACGTCTGCTCCGGGAGCTTGCCGGGCAGCGGGCGGCGGATGCCGCGCGGGCGGCCGGTGGTGCCGGAGGTGTAGTTCATGACCCAGCCCAGCGTGCGGCCCTCGGGGACGGTCGCGGGCTGCCCGTCGAGGAGCTGCGCGTACGGGCGGAAGCCGGCGACCGCTCCGACGGCGTACCGGTGGCTCGCGGGCAGGGCCGCCTCGTCGGCGGCGGCCGTGGCGGCGTCGGCGAAGCGCTCGTGGGCGATGAGGACCTTGGCTCCGGAATCGGAGACGATCCAGGCGATCTCGGGGCCCACGAGGTGGTGGTTGACGGGAACGAGGTAGAAGCCCGCCTGCGAGGCGGCCAGGTAGGCGGTGAGGAACTCGACGCCGTTGGGGAGGACGACGGCGAAGACGTCCCCCTTCTCCAGTCCGGCGGCGCGCAGGCCGTGGACGAGGCGGTTGACGTCGGCGTGCAGCCGGCCGGCGCTCCATTCCTCACCCTCGGGGGTCACGAGTACGGTGCGCCCGGGGTCGGCGGCGGCCTGGGCCCAGAAGCCGTTGGGCGGCTGCTGGTCGGTGGCGGGGGTCGTGGACGTCGTCGCGGTCATGTCGGTCACGCCTCTCGGACTCGGCCGGCGATGCGGTTGATGCGGTCGATCGCCCGCTCGAAGCCGCTGGTGAGGTCGTCGAAAACGGCCTGGACGCTGCGTTCCTCGGTCATCCGGCCCACGATCTGGCCGACGGGGGTACCGAGCAGGGGCCGGACCTCGTACTTCTGGATCCGGGAGACGGCCTCGGCGACGAGCAGGCCCTGGAGCGGCATGGGGAGCGCGCCCGGGCCCGCCGGGTCGTCCCAGGCGTCGGTCCACTCGGTACGCAACTGGCGGGCGGGCTTGCCGGTGAGGGCGCGGGAGCGGACGGTGTCGCCGGAGCCGGCGGCGAGCAGTTTCTCGGTGAGGGCGCGCGAGTGGAGGTCCGCCTCGGTGGTGGTGAGCCAGAGCGAGCCGAGCCAGGCGCCCTGGGCGCCGAGGGCGAGGCCGGCGGCGATCTGCTCGCCGCTGCCGATGCCGCCGGCGGCGAGGACCGGGAGGGGGGCGACGGCCTCGACGATCTCGGGCACCAGGACCATGGTGGCGATGTCGCCGGTGTGGCCTCCGGCTTCGTAGCCCTGGGCGACGACGATGTCGATGCCGGCTTCGGCGTGGCGGCGGGCGTGCTTGGCGCTGCCGGCGAGGGCGGCGACGAGGACGCCGTGGTCGTGGGCGCGCGCGATGACGTCGGCGGGCGGCGAACCGAGGGCGTTCGCCAGGAGTTTGATGGGGTAGTCGAAGGCGACGTCGAGCTGGCTCCTGGCGACCTGTTCCATCCAGCCGGTGATCCGCCAGCCGGAGGCCTCGCCCTCGGCGAGCTCGGGCACGTGGTGCTTGGCGAGGGTGTCGCGGACGAAGGCGCGGTGCGCGGCCGGGATCATCGCCTCGATGTCGGCCTCGGCGATGCCGTCGACGGCCTTCTTGGCGGGCATCACGACGTCGAGGCCGTAGGGCTTGCCGTCGGTGTGCGCCTGCATCCATTCGAGGTCGCGTTTCAGGTCGTCGGGGGCCGTGTAGCGGACCGCGCCGAGCACACCGAAGCCGCCCGCGCGGGTGATGGCAGCGGCGACCGCCGGGAAGGGCGTGAAGCCGAAGATGGCGTGCTCGACTCCCAGTTTCTTGCTCAGCTCCGTCTCCATGGGCGGCAGGATGCCGCAGCCCGCCGGCCGAGGGAAGAGATTTTCTGATGCAGTGTCAGATTCTTTACGGGTCGGTCGGTGCGGAGGGTGCCCGATGGGCGGGCAGATACCCACTACCGTGCGGATCGCCTGCGGCGCGCTCGGCGGGTACGGGGCTCCGGCCCGAGCCGGTTCGCCTGCGGCGCGCTCGACCGGTACGGGTTCCGGCCCGGACGGCGCGGCTCCGGGAAGAGCGGCGGGCCGGCGGGCGGCGCGCCCGGAGGACGACGGACCGCCCGCGGCGGACCGCGGTGCCGGTGCCGGGTGCCTGGTGCCGTGCGGACGGCGGGGCCGCGGGGCCGCGGGCGCGGAATGCGCACGGCGGGTGCGGGTGTTGTGGGCGCGGGTTGCGGACGAGGAGGACCGGACATGGCAGCGGACACGGGGGCCGAAGCGGTGGCGGAGGTCGGCACGGAACGGCCGGGCGGTGTCGGCCGTGAACGACCGCACGACCGCGGGCAGGGAGGCGACGGCGTGGCCGAACCGGGCCGCGGGCTGAACCGGCGGCGCCTGGGGGCGCGGTTGCTCGCGCTGGGCGGGGTGCTCGTCCTGCACGCGGCCCTCCCGGGCTCCGCGGGCGCCGCGGGCGGGCCCGCCGAGCGGCGCGCGCTCCAGGGGCTGCGGCTGCGGTACGGGTCGGCGCGCCAGGCGGGCCTGTCGGAGCAGCACCTGGAGGGGGTCGCGGACGAGGCCCGGCGTTTCCTGGGCCCCTCCCCCGAACACCCCTACTACGCCGGGGCGGTGGTCCTGGCCGGCCGGGGCCGCACCATCGCCCTGCATCGCGCCATGGGGTACGCGGTCCGGTACGCGGACTACGACGGCCGGGCCGACCGGGTCCGGGAGTTCCCGGCGGCCGAGCGGATCGCGATGGCCGAGGACACCGTCTTCGACCTGGCCTCGCTGACCAAGCTGTTCACCTCCATCCTGGCGGTGCAGCAGATGGAACGCGGGCGCCTGGAGCTGGAGGCTCCGGTGTGCCGGTACCTGCCGGAGTTCGTCGGGGGCGGCAAGGAGATCATCACGGTCCGCCAGCTGCTCACGCACACCTCGGGGTTGCGTTCCTGGGCACCCTTCTACCAGGAGTCCACGCGGGAGGGGCGGCTGAGGCTGCTGTGGTCGGTCCGACCGCAGGAGACCCCGGGGACCGTCTACCGGTACTCCGACCTCAACCTCATCGCGCTGCAACTGCTCCTGGAACGGATCACCGGTCGCACTCTGGACACACTGCTCCACGACGAGATCACCGCTCCGCTCGGAATGCACCGCACTCGTTACAACCCACCGCTCTCCTGGCGCCGAGTGATCGCCGCCACCGAGGTGCAGCGCCCGCCCTGGTCCGGCCTGGACCGCGGGCTGGTGTGGGGCGAGGTCCACGACGAGAACGCGTACGCGCTCGGCGGCGTCGCGGGCCACGCCGGGGTCTTCGGCACCGCCTGGGATCTGGCCGTCCTGGCCCGCGCCCTCCTCGACGGCGGGGTCTACGCGGGCAGGCGCATCCTGCGCCCCGCCTCCGTCGAGCTGCTCTTCACCGACTACAACACGGCCTTCCCCGGTGACGACCACGGCCTCGGCTTCGAGCTCTACCAGCACTGGTACATGGGCGCCATGGCCACCCCGCACTCCGCCGGGCACACCGGCTTCACCGGTACCTCCCTGGTCCTGGACCCCTCCACCGACTCGTTCCTGATCCTGCTCGGCAACTCCGTCCACCCCGTACGGACCTGGCGGGCCGGCAGCGCGCCGCGGGTCGCGGTCGGCAACCGCTTCGCCCGCGCCGTCCCGGTCCGTACCCGGCACGGCGGGGCGGCCTGGTTCTCCGGCATCCGGCCGGGCGCCTCGGGCACCCTCACGCTGCCGCCGCTCGGCCCGGCGACGGCCGCCGCCCGGCTGCGCTGCGCCGTGTGGTGGGACACGGTGCCGGGCGAGGGCGCCCTGCACCTGGAGGCCTCCGCCGATGGGGAGCACTGGGAGCCGCTGCCCTTCAGCACGCTGCGGTCCACCGGCGGCACGCCCGAGCAGTGGCCGCGGGGCTCCGTGAGCGGCTGGTCGGGTCGCGTCTGGCACCGCCTCGAAGCCCCCCTCACGGCCGCCTGGGCAGGTCGCGAGGTACGGCTGCGCTTCCGCCACACCGCGACCGGCCGCTACGTGGGACGCGGGGCCTACGTGGACGTCGTCCGCGTGGCGGAACCGGGCCGGCTGCTCTTCGCGGAGGACCGCCCGGCCGACGCCCACCGCATCGAGGCCATCGGCTGGACCCGATCGACGGACTGACCGCTCCGACCGGGTCCGTGACTCAGTCTCGGACCAGGCAGAAGGGGTGCCCCGCCGGATCCGCGTAGATGCGCCAGCCGCGCCCGTCCGAGCCGTCGAGCAGTGTCCCGCCGGCCGCCAGTACCTCCTCCTGGGCCCGGTCCAGGTCCGGGACGCCGAGGTCCAGGTGGAACTGCTGCGGCCGGGTGGGGTCGGACCGGCGCGGGGGCACGTGGTTCAGGGCCTGCTGGAAGGCGAGGACCAGGCCCGAGGGCGTGTGGAGCGTCGCCCAGCTCTCGTCGAGCGCCCAACGCCGGTCCTGCTGGTTGACGTTCCCGCCCAGCAGGGACCGGTAGAACTCGGCGAGCGACTGCGGATCGGGGCAGTCCAGGACCACGCACTGCAGTTCAGCGATCATGGTCGGATCCTAGAGCGTGTCCGATCGGTCGGACCGGATCGGGGAGCTGCGCCGATGCTTGCCGCGGGTGGCGGGCCGGACCGGGTCCTGCCGGGCGGCGCCGGGCGGCCAGAGGACCTCCACCGGTAGCCCCCGCGCACGGGCCGCGGCCACCGCGTGGCCCGTCCCGCCCTGCCTGCCGCCGGCCCCGCCGTCCCACACCGCGACCAGGAGTTCGGCCCGGCCGAGCAGGAGTCGGTTGGCGGCGGCGTAGGCGTCCGTACCGGCCCTTCGATAGGGCATGACCTCGACCTCGGCGGCGGCCTCCAAGAGGCGGTCGAAGGCGACGGCGTCCGGACCCTCCCGCATCCGCGCCCGGTAGTCGTCCGAGGGGAGCACCGCCACCAGCCGCCCACCCAGGGCGAGTACGGCATTCCCGAAGACCGTGTCGGCGCCGGGGGCCAGGCAGGACATGCCGGTGAGCTCCGCGGTCGGGTAGCGGGCGAGCAGCGCGCGCAGCGCCTCCTCGACCGGCGCGACGCTCGCCCCGGTGAGGTTCGCGTGGCCGGTCACCGCGATGGTCGCCATGGCAGTACTGCTCCGCTTCGGGGGTCGGTGTCGTCGCCGCGGGCGGGCGACGACGTCCCCATGATGCGGAGTCGGTGCGGCGCCGGCCAGAAGTGCGTGTCCTGGCGGGACCGCGTCTCCTGGCGGGGAGCCGTTCGTCAGCGGTCCGGGAGCGTCTTCCGGAGCCAGTCGAAGACGACTTCGCAGTGCAGCTGCGGGGCCATCGGGGAGCAGTGCAGCTGCGCGCCTTCGGCGGCCGTCAGTTTCAGGTAGTCCTTGGGCGAGGTGAGGGCGTCGTACATGCGGCGCGGCTGGCCGGGGTAGAACTGCTCGCCCTCGTAGTCCAGCACCAGGGTGGGGGCCTTGATCCGGCCGACGACATCGGTGATGGACAGCGCCTGGATCCGGGTGGCGGGCGTGTAGAAGTCGGTGAACAGCTTGCCCTGCCGCGCTTCGAGCATGGCCGGGATCGAGAAGGGCTCGAAGCGCTTCTTCATCACGTCGGCCGCGTCCGGAGGCAGTTCGGGGACGACCTCCTTGTTCCAGATGTCGTTCGTCTCCTGCTTGTCGGGGGTGAGGATCTGCCGGATCTCGGGTGGGAAGCCCAGCCACGGCTCCAGACAGCCGGGCATGGCGACCAGCGCGGCGATCCGGGTCTCGAAGGCGGCCGCCCGCGGGGCGAGGTCGCCCGCCATGCTCAGACCCGTCAGGGCGATCCGGTCGGGGTCCACGTCGGGGCGGGCGGACAGCCAGTCGACGAGGGGCGTGACGACCTCCTCCCAGGTGGGCGTGAACACCACCTGGTCCACGAAGAACAGTTGTCCCTGGCCCGGCCCGTCGTAGACGAGTGCGTTCCAGCCGCGGTCCAGCGCGGCAGGGACCCCGTAGGTCCACATGTCCACGTTCTGGCCGTCGCTCCCGTTCGTCAGGATCACCGTCGGGCGGGGGGTGTCGCTCGTGTCGGGGCGGAAGAACCACACCGGCAGGGGGGTGCTCCCGTAGGGGACGTTCGCCTTCACCGGGGCGGGCTCGCACAGGTCGCAGAAGGTGTCCCAGGCTCCGCGTCCCGCCTTGTAGAGCTGTTCCTCGCTGCCGGGGTCGTCCGACCCGAGGACGAAGAAGAGCGCCTGGCCGTAGTACTGGGCGGCGCGCAGCGCCCGGAACCGCTTGGTCCGGCCGTCGGCCGGCGCGCCCGGAGGCGCCTTCAGCAGTTGGTCACCGAGGGTGCGGAAGGTCTTCACGTACGACTGGGCGCTCAGTCCGGAGTCGTTGATCGTGTTCACGGCCGTGAGGACCTCGCCGACCTCGGCGGCGCCGGCGCCCGAGGCGCCGAGCGCGAGGAGCCCGTTGAAGTTGTAGCCCGGGTCCTTGAACAGGGTCATCACGCCCGGGGTGATCCCGCCGGCGGCCGCGGTGGGGGTGGCGGTGCCGCCGCCCTCCGCCGCCGGAGCGCCGGAGGCGCCGCCGCGCGCGCAACCCGCCGCGAGGGCCGCACCGGCCCCGGCGGTGAGCAGGGCGCGTCGGGTGGGGCCGGAGTGCCGATCGCCGGGTATGCGGTTCATGCCTCCGGAACGTAGCGCCGACCCGGCGCGCCGGCCTGCCGTCCCGCCCCGCGCGGTCCGCGCCGAGCCCTGGGCCCGCGCCCCGGCCGTCGCCCGGAGCGGCAGGTGGCGGGGCCGGGGGCAGGGGCAGCGGCGCGGTCTTCCGGGGGGCGCCGGTCTTGCGCCGTCCGGGGGACGCGGCGCCGGGTTTCCGAACCCCGACCGCCTCGGCGGGACGCCGGCGGCGCCGACCGCACGCAGCCCACCGTACGTATGGGCCCCGACCGGCCGGGGGGGGTGGCCGATCGGGGCGGGCCCGGGCCGACCGGGGGGGAAGGCCGGCCTGGGCGTATGAGGGTGGGCACGCGGTCCCACACCTGAATGAACGATAAACCAATCCGGGAAGTTCCCGGCCGAGGCCACGGCCTCCGGTGCCACTGCCGGGGTCAGCCCTCGGCGAGGACCGCGTCGAGCATCCGCCGGGTGATGGAGGTCAGTTCGGCGAGGTCCGGGGCCGGGCGGGAGCGGGCGAGGGCGCCGGCCAGCCGGTCGTAGAGCAGTCCGTCCGTCCAGGCGACGAGCAGTTCGGCGGCCTCCTCGGGCCGCCGCGCCCCGAGGGCGGCGAGAATGCCCGAGGCGCGGGCCCGGGCCCCCTGGCCCGCCCGGTGGAAGTCCGCCTCCAGTTCGGGGTTGCGGGCCGCTTCGAGGCTCAGCTCGAAGCGGGCCAGCTGGCGCGCGCGGCCCACCGTCAGCCAGCGGTGCAGCAGCCCGGCCAGCGCGGCCGCCGCCGTCTCCCGGTCCGCCGGCGGGGGCGCGGGCGGGCCTTCGCCGCCGACGTCGCCGAAATCACCGACATCGCCGAGGTCCAGCTCGGCCAGTCGCGCGTAGCAGGCCCCGATGAGCGCCGTCCTCGTACGGAAGTAGTACGAGGTGCTCCCGGCCGGCAGCCCCGCCGCGCCGTCGACCGCGCGGTGGGTCAGGCCCCGGAGCCCGGCGGCGGCGACGAGGTCGATGGCGGTATCGGCGATCAGCGTTCTGCGATCCGCCGCGGGCGGGCTCGAATGCGGGGTGGACATCAGTCCACTCTACAGCTGTAGAGTTACACCATCGGACTCTACAGATGTAGAGGATCCGGCAGAGGAGAACCGAGGAAGAGGAAGCGGGGGACTCATGTCGGCAGTTCAGCGTCACGCGGTCGTGGCAGGCGCGGGGATCGGCGGGCTCACCGCGGCCCTGGCCCTGCACCGCCACGGTTGGCGGGTCACCGTGTGCGAGCGGGCGGCCGGGCCGACCGCCGTCGGCGCCGGGATCGTGCTCGCCCCCAACGCCCTGCGCGCCTTCGACACCATCGGCTTCGACATCACCCGCACGGCGGGCCGCGCCGTCCCCGCCGCGATGGGCCTGCGCCGCCCGGACGGCCGCCGGCTCAGCCGCGCCGACACCGTCGCGTCGGCGGCCCGCTTCGGCGGCCCGCCGCTCGCCCTGCACCGCTCGGCCCTCGCCGACGCCCTGGCCGCCGCCCTCCCCACCACCGCGATCCGCTACGGAGTCGCCGTCACCTCCGTCGACGACGCCGACGGCTCCCCCGTGGTCCGCACCGACGCCGGCGACCTCGACGGCGCCGACCTCGTCATCGCCGCCGACGGCATCCACAGCCCGCTGCGCCGCCAGTACTTCCCCGAACACCCCGGCCTGCACCACAGCGGCGAGACCGCCTGGCGCACGGTCCTGCCGGCCGCCGCGAGCCTCACCGGAACGGCGACCGCCGAGACCTGGGGCCGCGGCGAGCGCTTCGGCGTGGTCCCGCTCGCCGACGGCCGGACCTACCTCTACGCCACCGCCGTCGTCCCGGCGGGCCGGCGTCCCGCCGACGTCCGCGCCGAACTCCTGCGCCGCTACGGCACCTGGCACGACCCGATCCCGGCCCTGCTGGACCGGATCGACCCGGCGGCCGTGCTCCAGCACGACCTGTACGACCTGGCCGCCCCACTCCCCCGCTTCCACCACGGACGCCTGGCCTGGCTCGGCGACGCCGCCCACGCCATGACCCCCAACCTGGGTCAGGGCGGCTGCCAGGCCGTCGAGGACGCCGCGGTCCTCGGCCACCTGCTGGCCGGCGCCGGCCCCACGGAGGTCCCGGCCGCCCTCGCCGCCTACAGCGCGGCCCGCTGCGCCCGCACCGACGCCATCCGCGTCCGCTCCCGCCGGGCCGGGCGGGTCGCCGCCCTCAGCCACCCCCTCGCCGTGGCCGTCCGCGACCTCGCCGTCCGGGCCACCCCGGCCCGGGTCACCGGCCGGGCGATGGCTGCGCTGTTCGACGGATTCGCGCTCCCGGACGGAATGGACACCGTGCCCACGGGCGTTGGCGCTCGTTGGTGAGGTTCGCTGACTGTTTCGACGCGAAGGCAGGCGCAGGCACATGACGACCGACATCGACTGGGACCACCCGACCGATCCCAGGGAGGGAACCTGGCAGCTGGACCACGTCAAGCTCTACGCGGGCTCGGGCGGCTCGGAGGGGCAGTACTGGAACGGCACCCAGACCCTCCTGCTCACCACCCTGGGCCGGGTGTCCGGCAAGCCCGTGCGGACCCCGCTCATCTACGGCGAGGCCGACGGCGGTTACCTGGTCGTCGCGTCCAAGGGCGGCGACCCCGCGCACCCGCTCTGGTACCGGAACCTCTCCGAGCACCCCACGGTCCGCATCCAGGTCGGCACGAAGATCATGCAGGGGACGGCCCGTACCGCCACCCCCGAGGAACGCGCCGCGTACTGGCCGGTGATGGTCGGGCACTGGCCCGCGTACGACGAGTACCAGACCAAGACGGACCGCGAGATCCCGATCGTCGTCATCGAACCCACCGGATGACCACGACGGCCCGGCACGTGCCCGAAGGCGCGTGGACGGGCCGGAGCGCGCACCGCGGGAACGGGCCCACGGGAGTCCTCCTCCCGTCGGCCCGGCCGGGACGCGTCAGATCGAGCCGACGACCTTGCGCGGGGTGACGCGCACGACGACGCGCTGGGCGTCCTCCTTCGACGCCGGGTTGAAGTCGGCGTAGGCCTTGCCCGTGTACTTGCGCGACAGCGCGTCGATCAGCTCCTGCCCACCCTCCGTGGTCAGGTGGGCCGTGCCGCGGACCTCGGCGTAGGAGTAGGGCGCGTCCGCCGGGTTGATCATGACGGTGACCCGCGGGTCCGCGCGCAGGTTCTTCTCCTTGCGGCGGCCGACCGTCGTGGAGACCAGCAAGTCGTCGCCGTCCCGGGTGAGCCAGGTGATCGACAGCTGCGGGCTGCCGTCCGGCTGGATCGTGGCCACGGTCGCGAAGACCGGGCTGTCGTCGATGAGCTTCTTCAGGTCGTCGGAGAGTGCGGCGGACACGCGGCGGTTCCTTCCCTCGGCTGACTGCCCTCCCCGGGCCGATTGGCCTCGGAGGGGACCGGCAACGGACAGCCTGCAAAATCGCCGCCGTCCCGGGGGCCCGGCGGGCGGACGCGGTACGCACGATCCACCCGTCCGGCCGAGCGAACTCGCACCGCGGCGGCCGCCTTCGGGCCGGGTCGTGGCCGCGCGGTGGCGGCTTCTACGATGGCCGGGTCGACGAAGGGGGCAGCGCAGTGGATCTCGTACCGCCGGTACCGGAGCGGAGCCATGGGCCGTACGCGTTGGACGCGGACGGGATCGCGGCTCTGCTGGCCCGCTACGCGTTCGGTGACGCCTGTGTCCGCCGCGTCGTCCTCGATCAGGAATTCGGTCCGCGGACGCGGGGGCGCGTCGCCCGGATCGTGATCGATGCCCGGGTCGTGGCGGAGGACCTCCGGTGGGAGCCGGTGTGCCTGGACCTGACGGGCGTACGGCACCTGCGGATCGACGAGAGCCGGCACTTCTCCTGGGTCCTCTACGATCCCCCGATGTTCACCCATTTCGACGGGCTCATGCGGGTGGATCTGTGTGCCGAACGCTTCGGCCGCTCGTCCCCGCAGAACGCGCGGGAGGTCTTCGAGGGTTCGGACCTGGTCTTCGCGGCGACCGGTGGCACCTGGAGCGCCCTGCGGCCGTGGAGCTGAGCAACCCGGCCTAGGCCGTCTCTTTCGGATCTTGCCGGGTCCGCGCCGCCCGGCACGGCACCGGACGACGCGAACCTGACCGACAAGATCCGAAAGAGACGACCTAGTGCTGTGACCGGAAAGATCCACCGGGCAAACCTTTCCGGCCACAGCACTAGTGCCCGAGTACCGCCATCGCCGCGTTGTGCCCGGGGACCCCGCTGACGCCGCCGCCGCGGACCGCGCCCGCCCCGCACAGCAGTACGTTGCGGTGGGCGGTCTCCACGCCCCACCGGCCGCCCGGGTCGGCGTAGGGCCAGGACAGGTCGCGGTGGAAGATGTGGCCGCCGGGCAGCCGTAGTTCGCGTTCCAGGTCCAGCGGGGTCTTCGCCTCGATGCACGGGCGGCCGTCCGCGTCGAAGGCGAGGCAGTCGGTGAGCGGTTCGGCGAGGTGCGCGTCGAGCTGCGCGAGGGTGGCCGTCAGGAGCACCTCGCGGGCCTGCTGGTTGTCGTGTCCGAAGAGCCGGGCCGGGGCGTGCAGGCCGAAGAGGGTGAGGGTCTGGTAGCCCTGCTCCACCAGTTCCGGGCCGAGGATCGTCGGGTCGGTCAGCGAGTGGCAGTAGATCTCCGAGGGCGGTACGGAGGGCAGTTCGCCGGAGGCGGCCTCCGCGTAGGCCCGGGCGAGCTCGGCGTAGCCCTCGGCGATGTGGAACGTGCCGCCGAATGCCTCGCTCGGGTCCACCGAGGTGTCCCGGAGCCGGGGCAGTCGGCGCAGCAGCATGTTGACCTTGAGCTGGGCGCCCTCCGGGGCCGCGGCCGCGCCCGCGGCCGGGGTCTCGCCGAGGAGTTCGGACAGGGCCCTCGGCGAGGCGTTCACCAGGACCGTACGGCCGACGACCCGGCCCTCCCCGGCCGCCGTGCGGAACACCACCTCGGCCGGGGCGACCCCGTCCGTGTCGATCCGCAGCACCTCGTGGCCGGTCGCGATCTCGGCTCCGGCCGCCCGGGCCGCCGCCGCGAGGGCGTCCGTCAGCGCGCCCATGCCGCCGACGGGCACGTCCCAGTCGCCGGTGCCGCCGCCGATGACGTGGTACAGGAAGCAGCGGTTCTGCGCGAGGGAGGGGTCGTGCGCGTCCGCGAAGGTGCCGATCAGCCCGTCCGTGAGGACCACCCCGCGGACCAGGTCGTCGGCGAAGTTACGTTCCACGGCCTGCCCGAGGGGTTCCTCGAAGAGCATCCGCCAGGCGGCCTCGTCGTCGATCCGGGCCCGCAGCTCCGCCCGCGTGGGCAGCGGCTCCGTCAAGGTCGGGAACACCTTCTGGGCGACCCGCCCGGTGGTCCCGTAGAAGGCGCGCCAGTTCTCGTACTCCCGCTCCGAGCCGGTCAGTCGCGCGAAGGACTCCCGGGTGCGCTGCTCGCCGCCGCCGACGAGCAGTCCGCCGGGCCGCCCGCCGCGCTCGGTGGGCGTGTACGAGGAGATCGTCCGGCGGCGTACCGCGAACCGCAGGTCGAGGTCGCGCACGATCTTCGACGGGAGGAGGGAGACGAGGTAGGAGTAGCGCGAGAGTCTGGCGTCGACGCCCACGAAGGGGCGGCTGGAGATCGCCGCCCCGCCCGTGTTCCCGAGCCGTTCCAGGACCAGCACCGAGCGGCCGGCCCGGGCCAGGTACGCGGCGGCCACCAGGCCGTTGTGCCCACCGCCCACGATCACGTCGTCGTACACGTCCCGCCCGAAGGTCGTCATGGCTCTTGGTAGCACACCTGGCCGAGCCGCTCCAGACAGTGTGCCTCGTCGGCGTGGGCCAGGACCGTGTCGGGATGTTCGTCGCCGAGGGACCGTTCACGGATTCCGGAGAGGTCTCGGTAGATGGGCAGCGCCTCGTCCCAGCGGCCCAGCCGGCCCAGGCCTCCGGCCAGTTCCCGGCGGCTGACCAGGGTGTCCGGGTGCTCGGGACCGAGCACCTCGGCCCGCAGGGCGCCCACCTGACGGGCCTCGGCCACTGCCTCCGCCCAACGGTCCAGACGGCCCAGGTTGACCCCGAGGACGTGCCGGGCGCGCAGCGTCTCGGGGTCGGTGACCCCGTAGGCGCGGGTGCGGTCGCGGACCAGGGCCCGGAACAGGTCGAGGGCCAGGGCGCTCTTCCCGGTGCGGCCGAGCGCGATGCCGATCTCGTAGCGGGCGGCCAGGGTGTCGGGGTGGTCGCGGCCGAGCACCCGTTCCCGTACGAGGGCGACCTCGTGGAAGGCGACCAGGGCTTCCTGCCAACGGTCCAGGCGGCCGAGCGCGTACGCCGCCTCGTACCGGGTCAGCAGGGTGTCCACGTGCTCGGCGCCCAGGACGGCCGCCCGGTCGGCGGCGACCTCGGCGGCGGTGGCGTGGGCGTCCGCGAACCGACCCAGGGCGCCCAGCGCGCAGGCCAGGTTGTGCCGGCAGCGCAGGGTGTCGGGGTGGAGCGGGCCCATCGTCCGCTCGCGGGCGACGAGCACCGCGCGGTAGACGTCGTGCGCCTCCTGGTGGCGGCCCAGCCGACCCAGCTCGTACGCCGTCTCCTGGCGCGCCGCGAGGGTGTCGGCGTGGTCGGCGCCCAGGACCCGCGTGCGCCCCTCGGCGACGGCCGTGTACCCGGCGAGCGCCTCCGCGGGCCGACCCTCGCGACTGAGGGCGTACGCGCGCGCGTGGCCGGCGGCGAGCGCGTCGGGGCCGCTGCCGCGCGGGCCGGCGGGGCGCGGGAATCCGTACGCGGCGGTGAGCCGCGGGTCCTCGGCGGGCGCGGGTCGGACGATGGTGGTGGTGCCGGGGTGGACCGGGGGGTACTCGCCGCGCGGGCGCGGCACCGACGGCAGGCCGGCGGGGCGCGCGGCCGTCCAGGCTCCGGTGAGCACGGCCCATTCGCCGCTCGCGGGCCGGGCGTCGATCCCGGCCTTGCGTCCGGCGGTCATACCGCGGGCCCAGGGCGGGAGCGGGGCCTGGGCGCCGGGCAGCCCGCCCGGTCCCAGCCGTGCCTCGACGAGCCGGCGGTGCACGTGGCGGGCGTCGCCCGGCCGGTCCTCGGGGCGCTTGGCGAGCAGGTCGAGGACCACCTCGTCGAAGTAGCCGGGCAGCTCGGGGCGGTGCTCGCGCAGCGGTACGGGCGCGTTGTCGCGGTGGCCGACCAGCACCGACCAGGAGTCGCCGAGGTCGAAGGGCGGGGCGCCGGTGGCGATCTCGTACAGGACGCAGCCGAAGGAGTAGAGGTCGCTGCGGTGGTCGACCTCGCCGCCCGCGATCTGTTCGGGCGACATGTAGTGCGGGGTGCCCATGGCCATGCCGCCGCCGGTGAGCTTGGCGGTGAAGCCGATGTCGTGGGCGAGGCGGGCGATGCCGAAGTCGCAGATCTTCACGGTGCCGTCGGTGAGCCGCATGATGTTGGCGGGCTTCAGGTCGCGGTGCACGACGCCCTGGTCATGGGTGTAGCCGAGGGCGGCGGCCATCTGCTCGGCGATGTCGACGACGACGTCCACGGGGAGCGGGCGGGTGTCGTTGTCCTCCAGGAGCTGACTGAGGTTGCGGCCCTCCAGGAGCTCCATGACGAGGTACAGGGGACCGCCGGCGGCGCTGTCGTCACCGAAGTCGTGGACGACGGTGACCCCGCGGTGCTGGAGGGAGGCGGCCACGCGCGCCTCGCGCCGGAACCGCTCGCGGAGCACCTGGGTGAAGTGGGCGTCCTGCTCGGCACCGATCGGTTTGAGACACTTCACGGCGACCTGTCGGCCCAGCGATTCGTCCCGGGCGCGCCATACCTCGCCCATGCCGCCGCGCCCGATCAGATCGAGCGACCGGTACCGGCCCTGGATCAGTCTGGACTCCGCCATGTCTTAAAGCCGCCCCCGTGTTCGTGCTACGCCCTCCCCGGCCGGTCCAGTATGGCCGCTGATGTACGCAGTGTGTACGGCGAGGGGCGGCTCCCGGGGCCCATGCGACGCATCGCTTTCAAGATGTGACCTGGAGGCAGCTGCCAGCGTAGACCTGCGGGAATGCTGCGCAGTACGTGCCCGGTGAGGCGCAGGCGCCGGGTGATGCTGCGCGGGGCCGGTGCGGGCCGCCCGTACAGCTGGTGCGCCCAGCCCGGGAGGGAACCGTACGCCAGGCCGGCGATCGGCGGCCACAGCAGGTTTCGGCCACGCACGAGAAGGGGAGGGACGGGCGGGCCGCGCAGGAAGTCGTCGACGGCGAGGGCGTCGGGGCCGGCGGCGAGTTCGGGGCGGATCGCCTCGAAGTACGCGGCGAGCCCGGCGGTGTCGGCGGGGACCGTGGCCGGGTCGAGTCCGACGAGGCGGGCGTTCACCCGGTTCTCGTCGACGTAGCGGTCGGCCTGGGCGGGGGTGAGACGGACGCCGGAGCGGCGCAGGACGTGCAGGAAGCTGTCGATCTGCGCGCAGTGGATCCACAGCAGCAGCTCGGGGTCGTCGACCGGGAAGCGTGCGCCGGTGTCCGGATCGGTGGCGGACAGTCCGCGGTGGATCGTGCGGACGCGGAGGCCAGCGCGCTCGGCGGCCTCGGTGGTGCCGTAGGTGAGGGTGCCGACGAAGTCGGCGGTGCGCAGCAGCCGTCCCCAGGCGTCCCGCCGGAAGTCGGAGTTCTCCATGACCCCGCGGACGGCGCGCGGGTGGAGGGCCTGGAGGTAGAGCGCGCGGAGCCCGGCGATCCACATCATCGGGTCGCCGTGGCACTGCCAGGTGACGGACGACGGGCCGTACAGCCCCGGGTCGGCGCCGGGGCGCGGTCCGGTCACGGTGGTCCCCATCGCGTACCTCCCCGTCACAGGCGCCCGGCGGCTCCAGCCTACCGATCCGGGGCGGCGGTCGGCGGGACCTCGGGAGCCGGGCCGTCCCTTCCGGCTCTTGCCGAGCGCCGGAAGGGACGTCGGCGGCATAGAGTTGCGGCGTGCAGCTCTACACGATCGGCGAGGCCGCCCAACTCCTCCGCGTCAGCACCGACACCGCGCGCCGCTGGGCGGACGCGGGCCGCTTCCCGATCCTGCGGGAGGGCAACAAGCGGATGATCGAGGGCGTGCATCTGGCCGCTTTCTGCGTGGCGCTCGCCCAGGAGTCGGCCGAGGGGGACGGCGAGTCCGCGACCTCGGCGCGCAACGCGCTGCCCGGGATCGTGACGGCGGTGACGCTCGGCGAGGTCTCCGCCCAGATCGAGATCCAGGCCGGCCCGCACCGCGTGGTCTCCCTGCTGACCCGCGAGGCGGTCGAGGAGCTCGGTCTCGCGGTCGGCGTGCAGGCCGTCGCCCGGGTGAAGTCCACCAGCGTCCACATCGACCTCGACTGACCGGGCCGCCCGGTCGGCCCGCTCACTCCTTGTCGAGCTCCGTGTCGAGGGCGAGGGCCGCGACGATCAGGGCGAGGTGGGTGAAGGCCTGCGGGAAGTTGCCCAACTGCTCGCCCGTGGGCCCGATCTCCCGCGTTCACCGGCCGACAGCGTCACCGTGGCCCGTACGTCGCTCCCGTCGGCCTCCAGCGTGATGTGGCCGACGGCGTGCAGGTGGGCGGTGGTGCCCGGCGCCTCGAAGCGCGCGGCCGCACCGTCCAGGACGAGGGCGTGGGGGGGCACGCCCGTAGTCGAAGCGCGGCCGGCATTCCAGCGCGAAGCGCACGGAACCTCGTACCACGCGCAGCACCCGTACCACCCGGTGCCGGTCGGTGGCGGTGTGCGGATCGTCGACGGCCATGAAGTCGACCACCTCCCCCACGCCGTCCCGCGTGAGGAACCGGGTGATCAGGACGGCTGTGTCGGCGAGGTAGAGCTGGCGGGTGACGACTCCGGCGCTCTCGGTCCCGCCTTCGGCGGCGGGGGTGTCCGCGGTGATGGCGAAGTATCCGCCGCGGTCGTGGTCGAGCAGAGCGGCGAAGACGCAGGGTGAGTCGAAGCGGGGCGAGCAGAACCAGTTCAGCACGCCCTCGGAGGAGACCAGCGCGCACGTCTGGAGGTCCCCGATCAGACCGTGTTCGGCGATGGGCGGATAGGGACGCATCGGCCCTCCACGGTTCGCGGGGAGACCCTCTGACCGCGCGGGCCGCGCGGACCGCGGCTTCGGCCTGGCGTGGCTCGGGCCGCCCCTCATTCTCGGGTCCTGCGCCGGTGATCGCCACGCGGACCTCGCCCCCGGGAACCCCCGGACCCCCGGCCTCCGGACTCCGACTTCCGGACTGCGGGCCGCGGGACCGGGCCGCTGGGCCGCGGGGTCGGGCCGCTGGGCCGCGGGGTCGGGCCCTGGGGCCGGGCCCGCGTCATGACAGGGTGAGGGCATGACGACGCACCACGAACCCTCATCCCCTCCTCGCCTCCGGCCCTGGTCGGACACCACCACGGCCCACGCGGAGCTCGTCGCGGCGAAGGCGCTCGTCTACGACCCCTGCGGATTCACCTGCTCGCAGCCGGTCCCGGAGGCGGAGAGCGCCGACTACGCCGCCCACACCTTCACCGTGGACGGCCTCGCCGTCCGGTTCCGCGCGGCGAGGACGACCCCCACGAAGGTCGGCCAGTTCGTCACCGTCTGGAAGCGTTCACCGGAGGGTCCGATCCAGCCGTTCGACGCCGCGGACCCGGTGGACCTCTTCGTCATCAGTACGCGCGACGGTGAGCACTTCGGCCAGTTCGTCCTCCCCCTGGACGCGCTCCGCCGGCACGGGGTCGTCTCGACGGACGGCGCCGGCGGGAAGCGCGCCTTCCGGGTCTATCCGCCCTGGGTGACCACCACCAACCGGCAGGCCGGCAGCGCGCAGAAGTGGCAGCTGGAACACTTCCTGCCGCTGCCCCGGCCCGAGGACGGCCCCGTCGATCTGGATCGCGCCCGGAAGCTCTACACGTGAGCCGGCCGGTCGGCGGCACGCTGCATCACATCGAGCTGTGGGTGCCGGACCTCGACCGCGCGATCGCCTCGCTCGGCTGGCTCCTGGAGGCCCTGGGACACACCCCCTACCAGCACTGGGCCGACGGCCGCAGCTGGCGGCTGGGGCCGACGTACCTGGTCGTCGAACAGTCCCCGGCCCTCACCGCCGACCGGCACGACCGCTGCCGGCCGGGACTGAACCACCTGGCCTTCCACGTGGAGGACGCGGCGGCGGTCGACCGCCTGGCCGAGGAGTCCACCCGCCACGGCTGGCAGCTGATGTTCCCGGACCGCCATCCCCACGCCGGCGGCCCGCGGCACTACGCCGCCTACCTGGAGAACACGGACGGCTTCGAAGTCGAACTCGTCGCGCACACCGCCCAGGACTGAGCACGTCCGCGTCGGTCAGCGGGTGCGGAGACTGCCGGTGTACACGTCCGTACGGTTCTGTGGTGCGTCGGAGTGGGTCTCGGTGAGTACCGCCCGTACTCCCTTGCCGTCGGCCACCAGGCCTTGGTAGTCGCCGAGGAAGTAGCCCCCGGCGAACGGTGCCTGCAGCCAGTCGAAGATCCGCGAGATCTGTCGTTCGGTACGTCGCCGCGGGTCTCCGTGCGGCAGGGTGGCCAGCTGGTAGGCGGTGGGCAGGGTAGTCGTGTCGCCCGGCTCGAGGAAGCGCAGGTCGTAGTAGGTGAGTGCGACGGTGCCGCGCTCGTCGACCGCGATCGACGGGGAGAAGGCCGGCACGCCCGGCGGGCTGATCAGCTCCGGGGCTCCCCAGGTGCGTCCGCCGTCGGTGGAGCGCACCAGCTGGACGGAATCGAAGCTGCCGCCGGAGAAGTCCGAGCCCTCGTACGCCATGTAGAGCGTGCCCGTCTTCGGGTCGACGGCCGGGCTGGGCAGGGTGGCCGCGGCGCGCAGCGGCTTGGTGGGGTCGTTCGGGTCGACCTCCGGTACGGAGGTGTCCTCGGCCACGGTGACCGGGGCGCTCCAGGTCTCTCCGGCGTCGGTCGAGGTGACCATCGCGTAGTGGGCCTCGACGACGGTGCTCAGGTCCTCGGAGTAGGTGATCCGGTCGAAGAAGTCGTACAGGGTGCCGGTGTGCCGGTCGACGACGATCAGATGGCCGATGGTCTGGGTGTTGGGCACGGTGCTGGTGTCGACGAAGGGCCGGGCCCCGCTCCAGGTGCGGCCGCCGTCGCGGGTGACGGAGATGTAGCCCGGACCGTCGAGGGAGCTGGGGCCGGGCGGGTCGTTGTCGAGGCGGTTCCAGACCTGGTAGGCGGTGCCCTCGCGGATCGGATCGGCGGTGAGCGAGGGCTTGTCGTTGAAGAACGGCTGCTCGTCGACGTGCGTGGTGGTGAGGTTCTCCCAGGTGCGGCCGCCGTCGCGGGACGTGGCGGCCAGAAGGCCGGTGCGCGTGCTCTTGGTGAAGTCGACGCCCTCGCCGCTCGCGTAGACGGTGCCGTCCGGTCCGGTGCTCACCCAGGGGTCGGAGGCACGTTCGAAGTCCGCGCCGCCCGGGGCGCACAGGCTGAACGGCAGTGTGCTCCGGTGGAAGGTGTGGCCGTCGGTGGTCCAGCTCGCCGCCAGGCCCCGGGCGCCGCCGTCGTTCCAGCGGTCCTGCTGGAACACGGTGACCACGCGCTCGGGATCGCGCGGATCGACGGACAGGTACGGCTCCACCTCGGTGCCCGGGTAGACGACGCTGTCGGGGGACCTCGCTCCGATGGTGCACTCCGCGTACGGGTCGCCCTGGGACACCTTGACCAGTGGTGTGCCGTCGGGGGTCCGGTCCGCTGCGGCGGGAGTCGCGCCGGTGACCGTGACGAGCAGGAGCGCGGCGGTGGTGACGGCGGTCAGGGGCACGCGCATGCGGGATCTCCTCCGGGCCTGTCGGCTGGGGCACCGGGACGCCGTCATCGGGGCGGCCTGGGGCGCGGAGGCGTACCGGAAGGCGAGGGTGGGGCGACTCCGCTTGGTTCTTTTCGGCGTGGGAGTCGGTGCCCTTGATGAGCCGAACGACGGAGTCGTCCCCAAAGAGAGTCACAGGCCAGGTCGCGGTGCGGCGCACGGTTGTCCCTGGCCGAAGGGCCGTCGGCCCGCAGTGCCCGGCACGTCTTCCTGCCGAGCAGCACCCGCCTCGGCCTTCTGATGATCGCGGCCCCGGCCCTCCACCAGGGCCTCCCGGTCGCACCCGCATGACGCACGTGACGGAACGGTCCGACCCACCGGCAACTACCGGAGAGTAGTTGTCCCCAACGCCTCCTGGACCGCGTGTTGTCATGGGATGGTTCTCACGGTCTGCAGGGGAAGCGGGTCGAGGAGAGCGGGGTATCGGTGGTCGATCTCAGTCCTACGCAGCTGCTGATCATCGGCGTGATCGTGCTGGTCTTGGTCGCGCTCGTGGTCTTCGGGCTACGGCGAGGTTCGCTCCGGAGCGCCAGTCTCCGGGGAATGGGCATGGGTGCGCGTATTGAAGGCGCCCCGGAGTCGAAGCCGCTGACGGACCAGACGATTCAAACGGATGAAGTCAAAGCCAAGTCGTCATGGTTCAGGATCATGATTGGGGCGAAGACGTCGTTCAGGAGGTCGCGCTTCAAGAACAGCGTGGTGGAGATCGTGTCCGATGGTACGGGCGCCATGCAGGAGCCCGGTGACGGCCCTTCGTTCCCCCCGGGACCGTCCGGACCCGGCCAACACGCAGGCTAGGCCGTCTCTTTCGGACGTTGCCGGGCGACGCGGGTCAGGCACGTTCCGGAAGGAACGGCCTGGCCCACCGGAACAGCACAAGAAGGACCATGGGGGCGGGGGAAGCAGGTGCGCGAATCAGCGGACCGGCATAGGCACATCGACCGTGCCGACCAGTTGGAAGCGGCGGCACGCCTCACGGCGAGGGACACGGAGCGGGACGGCACAGGGCACAGGGAGCGGCAGGGGCTCTTCTTCGAGGGGCCCCGGGGCATCGGCAAATCTTCGTTGCTCTGGGAGATCTACGAGCGCCACGCCGCGGACGGCGCGTACTTCCTCGACCTGCCTCGCATACCCGCGGAGCATCACGTACTCGAAAGCCTGGCCATGCAGGCACGTGGGAATCAGGTCGACGTACCGAGCTACGAGAACACACGGACGAGGTTCGCCGAGCAGTCGGCGCAAACGCACGTGGACTTCGACAACGTTCGGATCAGAAACAGTACGTTCCAGCTCCTTGCGGCGGCACAAGACCGCACCCTGCAGACCGCCTCGCTCAGCGACGCCTTACTGGGGAATCTGGTTGCCGACGCCCGCAGGCCGGTCATCTGCCTCGATGGCTTCGAGGCCTGCGCGCAACCCATGCGGGACTGGCTGGGCCGGAGCCTGTTACCGAACCTGTTGTCCAGGAGGGAGATCAGCGTATTCGTGGCCGGACGGCAGTTGCCGAGCCTGACGCGTCCGTACACCAGCGCCGTGCGCACGCTGGTGTTGCCGCCGTTCGACGTGCAGGCCGTACAGGAATGGATCGAATCGCTCGGGATCATCAGCCTCAAGGACGAGGCCACGGCGATCCAGCAGGTTCATGGAGGCATCCCGGAGTTGCTCGACGAGTTCTTCGAACTCCACATCGAGTCGGCCGAGACCGGCGCGGGACATACACCGGGTGGTCCGGACGACGGCCGGGCGGGGTGACGGCATGACGCATTCCGTGGCCCAGCAGGCCTTGGCCCGTATCGACAGGCTTCCGGCTGACGAGGCGCGGCTGTTCGAAGCCCTGGCCGTGCACCAGTGGTTCACGGCGGACGTCGTGACGTACACCGCTGCGGATCTCGGCGTCGGTGTGCAGGCCGAAAGGGTGTGTGCGTCGGCTTTCGTCGTTGTGGACCGAGTTCCGTTCGGTACGTTCGAGACCCCGAGCCATGAAGATCAGCAATACGGGGTCCGGCCCGTCCTCCGGGACGCCCTCTATGAGCGCATGCGCTCGGACCGGCCGACGGAGCACCGCCAGGCCCACAGAATCGCGGCGGCCTACTACCACCAGTCACTGAACCCCCTCCGCGCCGATCGTCTCATTTGGTACGTGCACGAGTTGCGTCATCTGAGCGCCGTACGGCCCGAGCTCGCATCGGGGCGCCTCGCCGCATTCGCCCACGGTGCTCTGATCGCCGGGTACGCCGAGGCCGCCGGCCGGGCTGCGGCCGTGGTGGCTGAGGCCTCCCCGGTCTCCGACGACAAGCTGCTGGCTGGGATCATCCAGGGATTGGCCGAGGTTCTGAACGCACCGATGCAAGTCGAGCACGGCACGATCGTCGAACTGGACCATCTGCTCGCTCGCTATACGGTGCCCCTCGATCCGGCGGCCACCCGTCTCGTGTCGCTCGCACGCGACCTCGTCACGTACTACACGGAGCGGCCGGAACCGGTCACCTCCCTGACGGCCCTGGCAGCCCCGGGTGTCACCGCCGCGGTCGATCCGCGCGGAATGCCGGTACTCGGGGGCGAGCTACGTCTGCTGCAGGACATCGCCGCGCCGTCCCGGGCCATCACGGCCCGCACCCAGCGGGTGGAGGTGGACTCCACGACCGTCGCCTTGCACCAGGTCACCACGAAGCTGGCGACGGAGGACCGTGCCGGACGGACCATGGTCCTCGCGGACCTCGTGCCGTGGAGCCGGGAAGACCGTCTGGAAGGCCTGCACCTGAGCGAACGCGGTTCGCGCCCCGTCACGGTGCTCGGACCGAACGAGATGGTCCGAGCCGTCGCGCGTGGCGTCCACCGACTCCTGGACACCGGCGAAGAGCCGACCGGGAACTCCACGCGCGCCGAGCTGGCCCGCCGGCTGGGCACTCTCGGCTGGCGCAGCGGCACCGATGAGCTCACCGCCCTCTTGGACCGCACCCGAGAGGCACAGGACGTGGACGAGCCCCTGCGCCGGCGCGTCGGAGGCCTGATGCGCCACATGCCGGTGGTGGCCCTGCTCGACGTCCATCCGGGTCTGCCCTCCGAGGTGACGTACGCATTCCAGGAAGACTGCACCACGCGCCGTGTCGGATGGGGCAGAGCCGCCGTATCGCTCTCACTGACACTCCCGCGAGAAGTGCGGAACCGACTCGAGTTCGTCACCCCCGACGGCCTCGCACCTGCCGGTTTCCGGCAGCGGTCGGGCGACCCGCTCGTACCGGTCCACAGCGAAAGATCCACCTCTGCCCTGCAGCGATTCGACGTGGAACGCGCCGGGGGCACGGCGGGCGACGACGACGACGAAGGCATGGCGCGCATCGAGGTCGACCTGGGATTCCGTCCGACCGACCAGGAGTTCGGCGACGTGCAGCGCACCGGAGCACTGTGCATGCTGATCTCGGTGACCGCCTTGGGCCTGCTGTTCCTCCTTCAGGGAACCGCGATGTGGACCGTGCTTGCCACGTTCGTCGCGTCCGTCGGACTGCTGGTGGACTTCTCCCGGGACAGGGCCCAGCACCACGGCAGCGAGCCACTACACGTCTACACCAGCAAACCACTTCGGTTCATGCGCAACAGCAATGCGGCCATGGCTCTTGCTGCCGCCGCCGTGCCGAATGCCAACACAGGCACCCTCTTCGCCAGCCTGATCGTCTCCGGCGTGGCGTTCTTCTACTGTCTGGGCACCTGCATTGTCGTCGCCGGAGTGAGAAGAGCCGCTGCCCGCCCTCTGCCGCATGTGGCGAGCGAGGTGGGACCTTCATTGCGTGGCTGACACCGCGAGAGCCCGCCGTTCTCGGGACGCCCCGGTCCACGACATCGCGACGAGAGCCGGCATCTCCGTGGAAGCTGTGCGGTTGCCATGTCGAGGGAGAACGGCCGGCTCGGGATCCGAAGTGCATCCGGCTTCTGCGCAATCCGAGAGATGCGAGCCGAGTCACAGGACCGCCAGGGGGAACCTCTGGCTCGGTCGTGGATCAACGTAGGATCACGGGCTGTGAGCCAACTGGGTGAGGTCGGGAAGACACGCCATCTGGTCCTTCATGACTACGGCATGGGAGGTCTGTGGTGGTGGTGGGTGTGGGCGGGCTCTGCCGAGGAGATCGTCAGCGCGTGCGCCGAAGTTGAGGTGATCGCGAACCCGGATGCCGTGAAGCGGGCCGAGGCTTGGGGCTTGGAGGAGGTCCACCTCGACGCTCCGGATCCGAATCCGCTGTCCAGCTTCCGCGCGAAGAGGGATGCCCAGCGCGGTCAGCCCGGATTCGCCGTCCTGGTAGGACGAGACCGCGTCCACTTGCGCTGGCCGGAGTGCGAGGACGGAGAGGTCTTCTTGATGGAGCTCGGGCCGGACGGACGGCGGTTGCGCCAGGTTGAGATCGGTCCCGACGGTGGTGCGGTCAAGACGAGCGTCGAGAACTGGCCGTTCAACGCGCCGTTCGACCTTCATGATCCGTGGTACGTGGCCATGGAGATCGGCTGTGACGACTTCGAGGACGCATGGCATCGAGCCCACCGAGAGCCCAAAGGTTGATCAGTCGGGGCAGCGCCACCGCGGTCTGCGCGGACGCCCCCGGACGGTGTTGGTGAGCGTGCACGACGTGCAGCCGGTCATGTGGGTCGGATCGGTCGACAACTGGACGTGGGTTGATGACACCTGGACGAAGAGCTGCTGAGATGAGGGAGCTTTCATGAGTACGGGGAGATGGCTGTGGGTCTGCCTACAGCGCTACGTCATGACCGCCGCTCTCGGGTGGGTGGCCGCGGCCCTGGTGCTGCCCGTTCTGGGCGACGATCCCTTCTGGGCGTCGTTCGGCGCGGGGCTGGGAGCGGGGCTGATCGGGGTGCCGCTCCTGACGGTCGTGACCATGTTCGTACTCGTCCTGCTGGCCGGTCGGCGGTTCGAGCCGCCCACCGGTGGTCCCTCGCGGATCCGGGGCAGCCGGCTGATCGTGCTGCCCCTGCTCCTGCTGCTGCCCGTGGCCCTGCTCGTGCCACTGCAGTACCTGATCGTGCTCGGCGCGCAGCTCGTGTACCTGGTGTGGGTGCTGCCCTACCAGGACGCCCGCGACACGGCGGACCTGCTGCGCTCGCTCGCCGACCCGGCCGTCCCCGCGGAGCAGCGGGCCCGGATGGCACGGGCGGTCGCGGGACTGCAGGGCAGGCCGGTCGTCGAAGCCCTGGTGCAGACCTCGGCCGACGCGGAGCCGGAGGTCGCCGAAGCGGGTCTGGAGACCCTCTGCACCATTTGGCGGCGCGACGGAGTCATCGGCGAGGACCTGCTGCTGAAGCTCGACCCGCAGGCCCAGGACCGCGTCCGGGCCCTCGGCGTCAGGGTGCGGAGCCCTTGGTGAGAACGGCGACGATCCGCCGCGCATGACACGGGCCCCGCCCTCCCGAGACCACTCGGGAGGGCCGGGTGCCGGACCCACCCGCCGTCACCGCCGAGTGGACCCCATGAGTCTCCGGTCGATAAGTGCCAACTGAAAAAGCCTCGTCACAACGGCTCAGCGACGAACGCGGGGCATGCCGAGGCCGATCCAGGAGATGATCTCGCGCTGGATCTCGTTGTTGCCCCCGCCGAAGGTGAAGATCACGGCGCTGCGGTAGCCGCGTTCGAGTTCGCCGTGCAGGACCGCGCCCGCCGAGCCGTCCTTGAGGGAGCCGGCCGCGCCGACGATCTCCATCAGCCAGGCGTACGCGTCCCGGCGGGCCTCCGAGCCGTACACCTTGACCGCGGAGGCGTCCTGCGGGGTGAGGGTGCCGGCTTGGACCGCGCCCACCATCTGCCAGTTGAGCAGCTTCATCGCGTCGAGCCGGGCGTGGGTGCGCGCGAGGCGGCCGCGGACCCAGGAGAGGTCGATGACCCGGCGGCCGTCGGCGAGTTTCGTCGCGGCGGCCCAGCGCTGGACGTCGTGGAGCGCCCGGATGGCCATGGTGCCGTGGGCGGCGAGGGTGACGCGCTCGTGGTTGAGCTGATTGGTGATCAGGCGCCAGCCCTTGTTCTCCTGGCCGACGCGGCGGCTCGCCGGAACGCGGATGTTCTCGTAGTAGCTGGCGGTGGTGTCGTGCGAGGCGAGGGTGTTGATCAGGGTGCAGGAGTAGCCGGGGTCCGAGGTCGGGACCAGGAGCATGGTGATGCCCTTGTGGGCCGGGGCGTCCGGGTCGGTGCGTACGGCGAGCCAGACCCAGTCGGCGGTGTCTCCGTTGGTCGTCCAGATCTTCTGTCCGTCGACGACGTAGGTGCCGGTCTCCTCGTCGCCCTCGCGGACGGCCTTGCACTTGAGCGCCGCGAGGTCGGTGCCGGCGTCGGGTTCGCTGTAGCCGATGGCGAAGTCGATCTCCCCGGCGAGGATCTTCGGCAGGAAGTAGGCCTTCTGCTCCTCGGTGCCGAACTGCATGATGGTCGGCCCGACCGTGTTGAGCGCCATCAGCGGCAGCGGTACGACGGCTTGTGCGGCCTCGTCGAAGAAGATGAACTGGTCCATCGGGGTCATCCCGCGGCCGCCGTACTCCTTGGGCCAGCCGACCCCGAGCCAGCCGTCGGCGCCGAGCCGGCGGATGGTGTCCCGGTAGAAGCGCTTCTGGGCGGCCGGGTCCTCGTAGCGGGCGTAGACGTCCTGCGGCACGAGCTCGGCGAAGTAGGCGCGCAGTTCGGTGCGCAACTGCTGCTGCTCAGGCGTGTATTCGAGGTGCACGGCCCCTCCGGGGTCTCACGGTCCTACCGGGCGCTGTGGTGGCGGCGGTCAGAGTAGAACCTGTTGCAAGAATTCGGAAGGACCCGGGTACCGGCCGTTCGGGGCAGGCGTTCATGATCGCCACCATGACGAGACGTCGAGGCCGTCGACGCGTGGCGTGGGAAGGTGTCGCTGCGCTGGGTGCTGATCCACATGGTCGAGGAGTACGCGCGGCACAACGGGCACGCCGACCTCCTGCGCGAACGGATCGACGGGGCCGTAGGCATCTGAGCACGCGGGTCCGGACGCCCAACTCACCTGAAAAGCAGGTGCGGTTCTCTCGTCTGCCGCACAATGGGCGGATATGGACATCGACGCATGGCGCCGCGAGGACCCCGAGTTCACGCGGGCGGTGACGCAGATCCACGAGCCGGGCGCGCTCCCCACGGACCCCGAGATCCCGGCCCGGCACGCGTACTGGGAGCTGCTCCCGGGGGACGTACGGGCCCGGCTGCTGGAGAAGGCGGGCCGGTGCCTGACCTGGTGGGCCGGGCCGGATTCCGACGGCCGGCCCTCCGCTCTCGTGGTCGGGGACCGCGGGCTGTGCCGGGTCGGCCAGGTGCTGCGGGACGGAGTACCGGAGTTCCGCGGGCAGCGCACCCGGGTGGAGCCGGGCTCGCTGCACAGCCGGTCCTTCGACGGGAGGCCCCCGGCGGACGGGCGGGCCACCGCCCCGGGCCTGCCGGGGGCTCCGGTACTACGCCTGGAACTGGACCGGGAGGCCCAGGGGGTGCTCGGCCATTTCCCGCTCCCCGTCCAGGACTTCCTGCAGCGCCCGTTCCTCACCGGAGAGGACCGCGTCACCGCCGACTGGTACTACGACGAGACCGTCGAGCCCGACCGGACCACCTGGTTCGTCGCTCTCGTCCTGTCCTGCGGACGCGCCCTGACGCTCGCCGAGGGCACCCGGACCCTGGACCGGGGCGCCCGCCCGGACCAGGCCCGGTGGCACGGGATCCAGTACCACCAGGCCCGCCTCACACCGCGCTGACGCCCGCCTCGCCAGGACCGGGGTGAGCCGCGCCCCGATGGCGGCACCACCCGCTCCCCGTCCGCATTCAGGTGAAGAGGTACAGGACGTCGAAGTGGACGAGGTCGCGGGCCGTGTCGAAGAGGTACCGGCCCGAGGGGATCCCGTCCGAGGCCTGGCCCGCGGCCCCCTGGCCGTTCGCGTACGTGTCGAAGCTCGGGCTGTGCTGCCAGGTCGCGGCGGCGGGCAGGTACTGCTTCAGCGCGGCGGGCAGGTCGTACGGAGCCCCGCCGGCGGCGGCGAAGACGTGGTCGGGCTTGCCCGTGATCGCGGCCGCGCCCCCGGCCGGGAGACGGGCGACTCCGACCACCCGGATCCGCGAGTCGGGGCCGGGAATGCTCCGGCTGTCGCCCGTGCCGTCGATGTCGTAGCCCAGCCAGTGCGCGTCGGTCAGCTCACCGAGGAACGGCCCGAGCCGCCGGTTCAGCGGCTCCAGGTCGGTACGGACCTCGGGCCCGCGCGGCGGCTCCGGCCACATCAGGTAGGTCAGGCCCCCGCCCACCGTCAGCAGCGGGAGGCCGGCGATCAGCAGGAATCGGCGGCGGTTCGTGCGTCCCCGCTGCGTGTCCATGATCGCCGTCCCCCGTAGCCCATCGCCCGTGACCGATCGCCAATCATCGGTCATCGGTCGCCGATCACCTGGCACCCCTCAGTTCAGGGCGCCGATCATAGCCGTAGCCGTCGCCGCCATCGCCGTACGGGCCGCCGTCAGGTACGGCCGGGGGTCCGCCGGGGTCAGGTGGGTACGGATGGCCTCGGTCATCGCCACGTTGAGGGCGGTGCCGATGTTGACCTTGCGGATGCCGCCCGCGACGGCCGCCGCGAGTTCGGTGTCCGGCAGCCCGGAGGACCCGTGCAGGACGAGCGGCACGTCCACGGTCTTGGCCAGGCGGGCCAGCAGCACGTGGTCCAGGGCCGCGGTCCGGCTGGTCATCGCGTGGCTGCTGCCGATGGCGACGGCCAGGGCGTCGACCCCGGAATCGGCGACGAACCGCCGGGCCTCGTCGGGGTCGGTCCGGGCGCCGGGCGCGTGCGGGTCCAGCGGCGCGGCGCCGTTCTTGCCGCCGACCTCGCCCAGCTCGGCCTCGATCCACAGCCCGTTGGCGTGGGCCCAGTCGGCCGCGGACCGGGTGGCCTCCAGGTTCTCGGCGTAGGGGAGTTGCGCGGCGTCGTACATCACCGAGCTGTATCCGGCGTCGCAGGCCTGCCGGAGCAGCTCGGGGCTCTTGACGTGGTCGAGGTGCAGGCCGACGGGGACCCCGGCGGCCTCCGCGCACGCGCCGGCGGCCCGGGAGATGGGCAGCAGCCGCCCGTCGCGGAACTTCACGGCGTTCTCGCTCAGTTGGAGGATGACCGGCAGGCCGGCCGCCTCGGCCCCGGCGACGACGGCTTCGGCGTGCTCCAGGGTGATGATGTTGAAGGCGGCGACGGCCCGGCCGGCCGCGGCCGCCTCCAGGACCAGGTCGCCGGCACGGACGAGGCTCATCGGACGGCCTCCTCGCCGGTGGTGAGGATCACCGAGCGCGTGAGGTTGCGCGGCGCGTCGGGATCCAGCTGTTGGTGGGCGGCGACGGCGAGGGCGAGTCGGTGTACGCGGACCAGTTCGGCCAGCGGGTCGAGCCCGCCGGGCACCCATTGGCAGCCGGTGGCGCGGACCTGTTCGGCGAGCCCGTCCGGGGCCTCGTCGAGGGACCAGGTGACGGTGCCGGGCCCGGAGACGCTGATCGGCCCGTGCCGGTACTCCATCGCCGGGTAGGACTCGGCCCAGGACAGCGACGCCTCGCGCATCTTCAGCGCCGCCTCGTGGGCGAGCCCGACGCTCCAGCCACGACCGAGGAAGGTGAACTGCCCCCGGCCGGCGATGTCGGCGGGCAGCGGCTCGATGAGGGCGGTGCGGGCGTCGGCGACCACCGAGGGGGTGTGCAGCCCGACGTGGGCGCGCAGCAGGGTGAGGGCGGTGGTCGCGAAACGGGTCTGCACGACGGACTGTTCGTCCGCGAAGTCGAGGACGACCAGCTCGTCCGCGGCGGTCATCACGGGGGTCGCCGGATCGCCGACGACCGCGGTCGTGGGTACGCCCGCGTCGCGGAGCCCGGCCAGCAGGTCCAGTACCTCGGTGGTGGTGCCGGACCGGGTCAGGGCGACGACCCGGTCGTAGCGGCGGTGGCGCGGAAACTCCGAGGCGGGGAAGGCATCGGTCTCGCCTTGGCCGGCCTGCTCGCGCAGCACGGCGGCCGCCTGGGCCATGTAGTACGAGGTCCCGCACCCGACGATCGCGGTACGCTCCCCCGGCTGCGGCAGCACCGCCCGCCGGGCCGGGGCCAGTTCGGCGGCCCGCTCCCAGCATGCGGGCTGCGTGCCCAACTCGTACGCGACGTGACTCATGCAGGCTCCCTCGTGCGACAGGCGGGTCCGAATGCTCGATTGCGTGTTCCTGCAAGGTAGCGGCCTGTTTCACGCAACTTCAAGCATCCACGGCGGGAGCGGCTGAGTTAGTGTCGCCGGGCGGGCCGATGGGGGCCGCCGGGAAACGCCGTGGAACGCATGTCTCAGAACACCGAAGGGGGCGGCCGATGACCCGCAAGGAGCGCTGGCAGGCACTGCTGGACCTGCTCGTGGAACGGGGCGAGCTGGAGGTGGAACCGGCGGCGGAGACCCTCGGCGTGTCCGCCGCGACCATCCGCCGCGACCTCGACCAGCTGGCCGAGCAGCAGTTGCTGGTCCGCACGCGCGGCGGAGCCGTGCTGCACGGGGTCTCGTACGAACTCCCGCTGCGCTACCGCACATCGCGCCGTGCCGCCGAGAAGCAGCGGATCAGCGAGGCGGTGGCGGCCCTGATCACCCCGGGCGAGGTGATCGGCCTGACGGGCGGCACCACGACCACCGAGGTGGCGCGGGCCCTGGCCGGGCGCCCGGACCTGGCCCAGGGCTCGCCCGCGCTCACGGTGGTGACCAACGCGCTCAACATCGCGGGCGAGCTGGTGATCCGACCGCAGTTCAAGATCGTGCTGACCGGCGGGGTGGCCCGTCCCCAGTCGTACGAGCTGACCGGCCCGCTCGCCGAGCAGGTACTGGGCCAGCTCGCGGTGGACACGGCGGTGCTCGGCGTGGACGGCTTCGACCCGACGGACGGCGCGGCGACCCGCCACGAGGACGAGGCCTCGATCAACCGCCTGCTGTGCGAACGCGCCCGCCGGGTGGTCGTCGCGGCCGACTCCAGCAAGCTGGGCGTCCGCGCGTTCGCCCGGATCTGCGCGACCTCGTCGGTGGACGTGCTGGTGACGGACACCGGCCTGACGGCTGAGGTCGCCCAGGAGTTCGCGGCCGCGGGCGTGGAGGTGCTGCGGGTCTGAGGGGGCGCGGCCGGAGCCTCCCGGGGCCCGGCCGCCCTCCCGTCCGTCGCGGCCGCGCCCTACAACCGCCTGCTGCTGCTGGCGACGAGCTCGCCCAGGGCGAAGCCGTCCACCCGTACCGACGTGGCCGCGCCGGCGCCCGGTACCGTGACGTCGGCCCGCCCGTCGGGGATGTCCACCGACGTGCGCGGCCGCCGGTCGAGGTACACGTCCACGCGGTCGACGTTGGCGGTCTTCAGCCTGAGGCGGAGCGAGCCGTCGGCGCGCGTGACGTCGGCGATGGTCAGCTCGCGCACGGGCTGGGCCCGGAGGAGTTCACCGGCCCGTGCCATCAGGTCCACGTTGCCCTCCAGGAGGTCCCGGCGGGTCATCCGGTGGCGCTCGTCCGGGACGACCCCGAGGTCCTCCAAGGGCGCACCGGCCCGCTCGCCCACCCGCAGGGATCTACGGATCGCCACGCGCATCCCCGCCCCGTTCGGCAGCGGGAGGTACGGCGAGGAGGCGACCGGGAAGTCCTCCATGAACTGGCCCTGCTCCCAGACGTTGGCGCCGCCCGCTCCGGTGTTGTCGTCGGTGCCGAGCACGGTGCCGATCGCGTGGTCCTGGAAGCCGGCCGCGAACATGTCGGTCGCGGAGTAGCAGCGGGCGTTGGTGATGAGGACGACCGGCCCGAAGTACTGCTGGCCGATCTGGTTCGCGAGGTCCTCCGGGGTGAGGGGCAGGGCGGCGGAGAAGGTGGCGCCGGTCTCGACGGACTGCTCCATGGAGCTCACCCACGGCCGCAGGCGGGGGTTGCTGCGGCAGATTCGCAGGTTGAGGGGGGTGTTGATGAACTGGAACGGTTCCGGGGTGATCCGCCGGGGCGTCAGGGTCTGGAGGGTGAGCTCCGACGCCCAGACCGAGCCTCCGCCGTTGCCGCGCACGTCGACGATCAGGCCGTTCTGCGGCAGCTCGCCGATCAGCCGGACGAATTCCTCGACGAAGGCGCCGGCGTCGGGGACGTGGAACGTGTGGATGCGGATGTGTCCGAAGGTGCCCGAGGGGGTCTGGACGGTACGGGCCGTGAAGACCTCCGGCATCGTGCTCGCGGTCTCGCCCGCCGCGATGTCCGGGGACCTCCCCGCGTCCACGGCCAACTGCTGCTCGATGACGTGGGGGACGAAGAGCATGACCTTGGCCCGGCTGACCTCCTCGGACTCGTGGTCCAGGCCCAGGACGAGCGACGCCTCGCCCTCCGGGCCGGCCGCCGACGGGCGGTTCTCCACGATCTGCCAGTTCTCGCGCAGTTCGCGGGCGACGCCGTCGGTACCGACGTAGCTGACGGTCACCCATTCCTCGAACGGGGGCAGATGGGCCGAGAGCGAGCGCACCGTCAGCGACTCGACTCCCCGGCTGCGGCGCGCCGCCACGTTGCCTCCGGCGAACCGGGCGGCGTTGAGCTCGACGGCCTGTTCGATGGGGACGCCGCTCCAGTGGGTGACCTCGACGCCCGGCGCGAAGGCCGGTGCGGAGAAGCCCTGGACGACGCGGGTGATCAGGAAACGGGGCTCCGGTCCGTCGGTGGTCTCCTCGACCAGGAAGGGCAGGAAGGCGATCTTCCCGGCGAACGGTGCGGGCAGCTGGTAGTTGGTGTGCAGGTCCCGGACCGAGTGGAACACCTTGGACATCTCCGAGTGGAAGATCCACTCGGGCGGCATGGTGGCTGCCGTCTGCTGCTCCAGCTGCCGGCGGATGAGGCGCAGCCGCTGCACGGGGTTGACGGCGTGCATCGAGATCTTCAGGGGCAGGTGTACGTAGTTCTGCTCCAGCAGCACCAGCGCCTGGTCGACGAGGAGCATCCGCTGGTCGAGGGTGAGGGTGCCCGCACCCGTGAGGAAGGTTTCGAGCTGGGTGGCGGCGGCGAGGTGTTCACGCACCGGTTCGGCGGTGAGACTGAGGTACTCGGGAGCGGTTTCGGCAGTGGATCGACCCATGATGCCTCCGTGATCGGGTGGGGCTCCGACGGCTCGGGGCACAGTCTTCGACCGTGGAGGCCGGCGCTGACAGAGCGCGCGCCGGAGTTCACCCGTACAGGCGCGTGGCGAAACCATTCGCCCTTCCGCCGACGGCCTCAGTGGGCCGGCAGCCGCTCCGATTCCCTGACCAGGGCCGCCAGGACGGGCGCGATCAGCGGGTGGGTCTCACCGCCTCGGCGGGTCGCCGCGAAGACGCGGCGGGTGGCGGCCGGGCCCGTGACCGGGCGTACCTGGACCTCCTTGAGGTCCATGCCGCGCAGGGCCGAGCGTGGTACGAGGGCCACTCCGGCCCCGGCGCCCACCAGCGCCGTCACGGCGCGGAAGTCGTCGGAGGAGTGCACGAACCGGGGCTGGAAGCCCGCCAGTTCACAGGCGAGCAGCGTCACGTCGTGGCACGGGTTGCCGGGGTACTGGCCCACCCAGTCCGCGTCGGAGAGGTCCGCCAGCGACACCGCGGGGAGGTCTGCCAGGGGATGCCCCGAGGGCAGGACCGCGTCGAAGGGTTCCGCGTACAGCGGGAGGACGGACAGCCGGGCGTCGTCGGCGCCGGGGCCGCCCCGGTACTCGACGGCCAGCGCGAGGTCGGCCTCGCCGTCCAGCAGCAGCGGCAGGCTCTGGTCGCCCTCGGCGTCCCGGACCCGCAGCCGGATGCCCGGCCGTTCCAGCGAGAGTCGGGCGATGGCCGGGGCCAGTACCTCCGCGATGCCCGTCGCGAAGGCGGCGACGGTGACCTCGCCCGCCGAACCGCCCGCGTACGCCGCGAGTTCCGCCTCCGCCCGCTCCAGCTGCGCGAGCACCTCGTGGGCGTGGCCCAGCAGGATCTCACCGGCGGCGGTGAGCCGGACACCGCGCCCGCTGCGGGTGAGCAGCGCGTGGCCCGTCTCCTGTTCCAGCGCCGCGAGCTGCTGGGAGACGGCGGAGGGGGTGAGGTACAGGGCTGCGGCCGCGGCGGTCACCGTACGGTGGTCCGCCACGGCGCGCAGGATGCGCAGCCGGCGGGGGTCGATCACCCCACCATTGTCTCAGGGTGCGGAGGCCCCTCTGACCTCGTGTTCCCCTCAGGCCCCAGCGGTTCCGAGGGCCGCACGGGCGTCGATGAAGGCGGCCACCGCGCGCTCGACGTCGGCCGTCGAGTGGGCCGCGGAGAGCTGGACGCGGATGCGCGCGGCGCCCATCGGCACCACCGGGTAGGAGAAGCCGATCACGTACACGCCGCGCTCCAGGAGCAGCTCCGCCATCTTGGCCGCCTCGGCCGCGTCGCCGATCATGACGGGGGCGATGGCGTGGTCGCCGGGCAGGACCTCGAAGCCGGCCTCGGTCATCTTCGTGCGGAAGAGCGCGGTGTTCGCGGCGAGCTGCTCGCGCAGGTCACCGGCGGACTCCAGCAGGTCCAGGACCTTGAGGGAGGCGGCCGCGATGACCGGGGCGAGGGAGTTGGAGAAGAGGTACGGGCGCGAGCGCTGGCGCAGCAGCTCCACGATCTCGGCGCGGGCCGCGACATAGCCGCCCGAGGCGCCGCCGAGGGCCTTGCCGAGGGTGCCGGTGATGATGTCGACGCGGTCCATGACGCCGTGCAGCTCGGGGGTGCCGCGGCCGCCGGGGCCGACGAAGCCGACGGCGTGCGAGTCGTCGACCATGACCATGGCGTCGTAGCGGTCGGCAAGGTCGCAGATCTCCGCGAGCGGGGCGACGTAGCCGTCCATGGAGAAGACGCCGTCGGTGACGATCAGCTTGCGGCGGGCGCCGCCCTCGGTGGCCTCCTTGAGCCGGGCCTCCAGCTCCGCCATGTCGCGGTTGGCGTAGCGGAAGCGGCGGGCCTTGGAGAGGCGGATGCCGTCGATGATCGAGGCGTGGTTGAGGGCGTCGGAGATGACCGCGTCCTCGGCGCCGAGGAGGGTCTCGAAGACGCCGCCGTTGGCGTCGAAGCAGGAGGAGTAGAGGATCGTGTCCTCCTGGCCGAGGAATGCCGAGAGCCGTGCCTCCAGCTCCTTGTGCACCTCCTGGGTGCCGCAGATGAAGCGGACGGAGGCCATTCCGTAGCCCCAGCGGTCCAGCGCGTCCTTCGCGGCGGCGACGACCTCGGGGTGGTCGGCCAGCCCCAGGTAGTTGTTGGCGCAGAAGTTGAGCACCTCGCCGACGGCGCCGCCCGAGGTGACGGCGACGGCCGCGTTCTGCGGGGTGCCGATCACGCGCTCGGGCTTGTGCAGGCCGGCGGCGCGGATCTCGTCGAGGGTGGAGCGCAGGTCCTCGCGGACGGTCTCGAACATGGTGCGGTTCTCCTTGTGCGGCGGAGGGCGACGAGGGAGGGGCCGGGCCCCGCGGAGGGGGGAGGGTGGGCGGGGCCCGGCCCGAGGGAGATGGTTCGGTGGGTGGGACGGCCGGTGCGGCGACTCGTGCGGCGACCCGTGTGGCGGTCGGTTACGCCGTCCAGTCCAGGATGATCTTGCCGCTGCGGGCGGTGGACGCCTCGTCGAAGGCGGCCTGGAAGTCACGGTGCGAGTAGCGGCCGGTGATGACCGGGCTGAGGTCGAGCCCACCCTCCAGCAGCACGGTCATGGCGTACCAGGTCTCGAACATCTCACGGCCGTAGATGCCCTTGATCGTGATCATCGAGGTGACCACCTTCGCCCAGTCCACCGGGAACTCCTGGGCGGGCAGGCCCAGCATGGCGATCCGGCCGCCGTGCGTCATGTTGTCGATCATGTCGCGCATGGCCTCGGCGCGCCCTGACATCTCCAGACCGATGTCGAAGCCCTCGCGCAGGCCGAGCTTGGTCTGCGCCTCGGCGATCGAGGACTCGGCGACGTTGACGGCGAGGGTGGCGCCCGCCTTGCGGGCGATCTCCAGGCGCTCGGGGCTGACGTCGGTGATGACCACGTTGCGCGCGCCGGCGTGCCGGGCCACGGCCGCCGCCATGATCCCGATCGGGCCGGCGCCGGTGATCAGGACGTCCTCGCCGACCAGCGGGAAGGACAGCGCCGTGTGCACGGCGTTGCCGAAGGGGTCGAAGATCGCGGCGACGTCCAGGTCCACGGTGGTGCGGTGCACCCACACGTTCTGGGCGGGCAGGACCACGTACTCGGCGAAGGCGCCGTCGCGGCCGACCCCGAGGCCGATCGTGCTGCGGCACAGGTGGCGGCGACCGGCCAGGCAGTTGCGGCACTTGCCGCACACCAGGTGGCCCTCGCCGCTGACCAGCGCGCCGACCTCGATGTCCTGGACGTCCGCGCCGAGCGCCGCGACCTCGCCGACGAACTCGTGGCCGAGGACGAGGGGGGTCTTGACCGCGCCCTGCGCCCAGCCGTCCCAGGCGCGGATGTGGAGGTCGGTTCCGCAGATACCGGTGCGCAGCACCTTGATCAGCACGTCGCCGGGGCCGTACTCGGGCTCGGGGACGTCCATGAGCCACAGGCCGGGTTCTGCCTTGTGCTTGACGAGTGCCTTCATGGGGTGGCTCCAGGCATGCGGAAGGGTACGCCGCGGGCGGATGGGCCCGAACGGCGGCGGTGACGTGCACCAATCTGCCGATCGGCGCGGTGATCAGTCCATCGAGACTTTCTTAAGCGGGTCGACAGCACAGCTTCACGCCTATGCTCCTCCCGTGACGGGGAAGGGGCTCGCGCTGGTGACGGCGCGGGGAAAAGGGGAGGTGAGGGGCGTGCCGAGTCTGCGCAGCAGGGCGCTGTCGGCGGCGCTGATCGCGGCGGGACGGCGAAGACGGTACGCGAGCGCGGAGGCCGTCCGGACCAGGGTGGCGGCGTCCGCCCGCAGGCCCGCCTCCCATCTGCCGCCGCGTTGGCTGGGGCGGGTCGCCGACATCTCGCGGACCTTCGTCGGAGCCTGGCCGGTGTACGACGTCTCCCCGCTCGGGGCGGAGCCCGCGGCGCATGTGCTGTACGTGCACGGCGGCGGCTACATCCACGAGCTGGTCCGCCCGCACTGGGCGCTGATCCGGACCCTGGTCACACAGGCGCGGGCCCGGGTCGTCGTACCGGCGTACATCCTCGCTCCGCGCGGCACGGCCGACCGGACCGTCCCGATCGCGGCCGACCTGCTGAGCGGTCTGATCGCGAGCGGCGGCTCCGCCGGGACGGTGCTGATCGGGGACTCGGCCGGGGCCGGGCTGGCGCTGGCGGCCGCGCAGCGGCTGCGCGACCGCACCGGGGACCAGCCGTCCCGGATCGTGCTGATCTCGCCCTGGCTGGACGTGACCATGAGCCATCCGGACCAGGCGGCCCTGGAGGCGGCCGATCCGCTGCTGGCCCGCCCGGGGCTGCTGGAGGCCGGTCGGTTGTACGCCGGGACCCTGGCCGCCGACGATCCCCGGGTGAGCCCGCTGCACGGTGGCTTCGCCGGGCTGGCGCCGATGACGGTGTTCACCGGGACCCGGGACGTGCTGACCACGGACAGCCGGGAGCTGCTGCGCAGGGCCCGCGCGGAGGGGGCCGAGGTGGAGTTCCACGAGGCGGCGGGGCTGCCGCACGGGTACCCGCTGCTGCCCGTCCCGGAGGGGCGGGCAGCGCGCGGGCGGATCGTCGAGCTGATCAGGTCGACGGCGGAGCTCTGAGGTCAGGGCGGTCACGGCGGATCGTGACGGCGGTTCGGTGACGGCCGCCCGCCCCCTACGCCGTACAGGTCATCAGTGAGCTGATCGGCCAGGCGCGGTACGCCGTCCAGTACGCCTCGTCGCGTACGGCGTCGGCCGGCGGGGTCTTGTTCGGCTGCCAGCCGATGGTGACGAAGCCCGCCTCGACGGCGGCCTCGGCGAGGTCGGCGTGGGCCCACTCGCGGAATTCGAAGGGCACCGGCGGCTCGGTCAGGAAATGCGCCTTGAGCAGCGGCGCGTCGCCGTCCGGGACCCGGTCGAGGATGCGCACCCCGTACGGGGACCAGTCCACGCGCGGGAACGCCCCCGCGTTGGGGACGATGGCCAGCAGCCGCCCGCCCGCGCGCAGGTTGGCGCGGACGGACCGGAACATCGCGTGCAGGGACCTGCGGTCGGGCGCGTAGCTGAAGACGTACGCGGCGGTCGCGAGGTCGAAGGGGCCGAGGTGGGGCAGGCCGGCGGCGTCGGCGACGTGGTACTCGACGTCCGGCCGGTCCTTGGTCGCCTCGTGCGCGCGGGCCTGTCGGATCATCTCCTCCGAGACGTCGACGCCGACGGTCCGCCGGGCCCCGCCGCGGGCCAGCAGCCGGGTGTTGTATCCGTATCCGCAGGCCAGGTCGAGGGCGTCGAGCCCGCGTACCCCGCCGAGGGCGTCGAGGGCTCCGTGCAGGGTGTAGGTGTCGGCGGCGGAGAAGGCCGCCGTGCTCGTGGACTCCGCGTAGCGCTCGCCGATGGTGTCGTACTGGAACCGCATGCTCTGCCTTCCGGGGGCCTGCCGGGGGTGGGACGCCTGGGTATCGTGCCCCGCGCCGTCCTGCGGGGGGTGGCCCGCACACCCGTGCGTCCCCCGGACGAGGGAAGCGGTCGGCCTATCGGCCGGGGCACGGCCGCGACCGGCCAGGATGCAGGGGCCGCCGCCGAGGGCGCATCCTGGCTGTGTGATGGCGAGAGCGGACAGCGTCGGCGCCGCGCCTGACACCACGGATGCCCCTGATGCGACGGCCCAGGTGCTCGCACGGGCCGCCGTGAACGCGATGGAGGCCGCCGGTGGGTACGCGGCCGGCGTCTACCTGCGCTCACCCACCGCCGGGCTGCTCCTGATGGCCGTGTTCACCGGGCTCCCGCTCCAGCTGTTCCGGCCCTGGTGGCGGATGCAGGTGAACCGCCCGTACCCGGTCGCCGAGGCCTACCGGTCCGGGCAGGCCGTGCTCCTGCCCGACGCGGAGTCGGCGATGAGCCGCTTCCCGCAGCTGATGGCCGGGCTGCCGTTCCCCTTCGCCTCGCTGTACGAGCCGGTGACCGCCGGGACGGAACGGTTCGGTGTGCTGGTGGTGCTGCGCGAGGCGACCCCGGGGATCCCGGTCGGGACCGCGGACCGCGAACGGCTGCGCCGGGCCGCGGAGCAGCTGGCCGCCGACCTCACCGCCCTCGCGGCGGACGGGGGGCGGGTGCTGTGGGAGGGCGACCCGATGGGGGTACCGGCGCCACCGCCCGAGGCCGGGGCCGAGGGTGCCCGCAGGGCCGCGGACCGGCTCGCGCAGGCGGTGCTGTCCCTGGACCGGGAGGGCCGGATCGGCTTCGTGAACACCGCGGCGGAGGAGCTGCTCGGCCTCGACGGGCCGCATCTGCGGGGGCGGCTGCTGTGGGAGGCGCTGCCGTGGCTCGGGCATCCCGCCTACGAGGACCACTTCCGGGCCGGTTTCATGTCCGGCGAGCCGGTGCACTTCCCCGCCCGCCGCGGCCGGCACCCGCCCGGGCAGTGGCTGTCGGTGGACCTGTATCCCGCGGCCGACGGCGTGACCCTGACCCTGGGCACCTCCGCCAAACCGGCCTACGCGCCCGCGTCACGGACCCGGCAGGGCCCGGACTCCGACGCCGACGCCGACGCCGACATGGACGTGGACCTGGACGTGGACGGGTACGCGGACCTCGACGTGTCCGCCGACGAGGCCTCGGCCCTGTACCGGCCGGTGGCCCTCGCCATCGCGCTGACGGAGGCGGTCACGGCCCGGCAGGTGTCGGCGGTGGTGACCGAGGAGCTGCTGCCGGCCTTCGGCGGCCGCCAACTGGCGATCTACCTGCTGGACGAGCGGCATCTGTACCTGGCCTGGGAGACCGGTTTCCCGCAGGGCTTCCTCAATCGGTTCGACGGGGTCTCCCTCGATGTCCGGCTGCCGGGCGTGGAGACGCTGACCACGGGCCGGCCGATGTTCTTCGAGTCGATGCAGCACCTGGCCGCCGCCTATCCGGGGATTCCGCTGGACGCCGACGTCGGCGCCCGCGCCTTCCTGCCGCTGATCGCCTCCGGGCGTCCCGTCGGCTCGTGCATCCTCGGCTTCGACTCGCCCCGCGGCTTCAGCCCGGAGGAGCGTACGGTGCTGACGGCGCTGGCCGGTCTGATCGCGCAGGCGCTCGCGCGGGCCCGGCGCTACGACAACGAGGTGGCGCTCGCCCGCGGTCTGCAGTCGGCCCTGCTGCCGCACCGGCTGCCGGTGCGCGAGCACGTGGACACCGTCGGCCGCTACCTCCCCGGCACCCAGGGCATGGAGGTCGGCGGCGACTGGTACGACGTCGTCGAGACGGGCACGGGCCTGCTGGCCCTGGTCATCGGGGACGTCCAGGGCCACGGTGTGGCGGCCGCGGCGACCATGGGTCAGTTGCGCAGCGCGGTACGGGCCTTCGCGCTCAGCGGGAGCACCCCGGAGCAGGTGGTGAGCGGTACCAACCAGCTGCTCATCGACCTGGATCCGGGCCAGTTCGCGAGCTGCTGCTACATGCTGCTCGACCCGGCGTCCGGCTCCGTCATGGCGGCCCGGGCCGGGCACCCCCAGCCGTTGCTGCGCCACCCGGACGGCCGGACCGAGGTGCTGGACCTGGCGGGCGGGGTGGTGCTCGGCATCGATCCGGAGGCCTCGTACCCGGTCACGGAGCTGCGGCTGACGACGGGCTCGATCCTCGCCCTGTACACGGACGGGCTGGTGGAGAAGCCGGGGCTCGACATCGACGTCGGGGTGGAGCGGCTGCGGACGGCCCTGGAGGCGGCCCGGCCGTCCCCGTTGGCCGAGACCGCCGACCGGCTGATCAGCGAGGCGGGCAACACCGCCGACCGGCCGGACGACATCGCCCTGTTGCTGGCCTCCCGTACGGGCGGGGACCCGTAGGACGTCGGGCGGTTCAGTCCGGGCTCGCCAGGGTGAGCGCGCTGTTCACCAGGCCGACGTGGCTGAACGCCTGCGGGAAGTTGCCGAGTTGGCGTCCGGCGAGGGGGTCGTACTCCTCCGCGAGCAGGCCGACGTCGTTGCGTACGGCCAGCAGCCGCTCGAACAGGGCGCGGGCCTCCTCCCGCCGGCCGGTCATGTGCAGGGCGTCCGTCAGCCAGAACGAGCAGGCCAGGAAGGCTCCTTCGGCACCCGGCAGCCCGTCGACCGCCGAGCCCGTCGTGCTGTAGCGGCGGACCAGTCCGCTGCTGCCGAGCTCGGCGCGCACCGCGTCGACCGTGCCGACGACGCGGGGGTCGTCGGGCGGCAGGAATCCGACCCTGGGGATGAGCAGGGTCGCCGCGTCGAGCTCCTCGGAGCCGTAGTACTGGGTGAAGGTGCCGCGCACGGGGTCGTAGCCCCGGTCGCACACGTCGCGGTGCACCTCGTCGCGCATGGCCCGCCAGCGTTCCACCTCGCCGTCCAAGGAGGGGTCGCTCTCCAGGGTGCGTACGGCCCGGTCGGCCGCGACCCACGCCATCACCTTGGAGTGCACGAAGTGGCGGCGGGGGCCGCGGACCTCCCACAGACCCTCGTCGGGCCGCTGCCAGTTGCGTTCGAGGAAGTCGAGCAGCGCCAGCTGGATCCGCCAGGCGTGCCGTTCGGAGGGCAGCCCGGCCGTCCGGGCGAGGTGAAGGGAGTCGATGACCTCCCCGTACACGTCCAACTGGAGCTGGTCGACGGCGGCGTTCCCGACGCGGACCGGGGCGGAGGAGGCGTAGCCGCGCAGCCAGGGCAGTTCGCTCTCGGGGATCCGTCGCTCGCCGGCGATGCCGTACATGATCTGGAGGTCGGCCGGGTCGCCCGCGACGGCGCGCAGCAGCCACTCGCGCCAGGCGCGCGCCTCGTCGAGGAAGCCGGTGGACAGGAGCGAGCCGAGGGTGAGGGTGGAGTCCCGGAGCCAGCAGTAGCGGTAGTCCCAGTTGCGGACGCCGCCGAGCTCCTCGGGGAGGGAGGTGGTGGCCGCGGCGGCGATGCCGCCGGTCGGGGCGTAGGTGAGGGCCTTGAGGGTGATCAGGGAGCGGGTGACCGCCTCCTGGTACGGGCCCTCGTAGCGGCATTGCGAGGTCCACTCCCGCCAGTCGGCGAGGCTCTGGTCCAGGGCGTCGAAGGGGTCGCAGGGCTCGGGGCGCGGCCGGTGCGAGGGGTGCCAGGTCAGTACGAAGGCGACGCGCCGGCCGGCGGTGACCGGGAACTGGGAGCGGGTGCTGTTCGCCTCGCCCCAGGTGCGGACCGGGGGTTCGCTGCGGAACCAGGCGGAGTCGGGTCCGGCGACGGCGACCCGATCGCCGTCGCTGCGGCGTACCCAGGGCACGACGTGGCCGTAGTCGAAGCGCAGGCGCAGGGTGCTGCGCATCCGGACCGTGCCGCTGATGCCCTCGACGATGCGGATGACGTCGGGGGCGACCTCGCGCTGGGGCATGAAGTCGGTGACCTTGACGGTCCCGGTTTCGGTCTCCCAGTACGATTCGAGGATCAGCGAGCCGTCGACGTAGGCGCGGCGGGTGCAGGGCTCGCCGTCGGCGGCGTCGAGGGGCGCGATGCGCCAGTGGCCGTTCTCCTCCTCGCCGAGGAGCTTGGCGAAGCAGGCCGCCGAGTCGAAGCGCGGTAGGCACAGCCAGTCGATGGACCCGTCGCGGCCGACCAGTGCGCTGGTCATCAGGTCGCCGATGAGTGCGTAGTCTTCGATGGGTTGTGTCATTTGTGCGCTATTCCCCTGAATGTCCGGGGCCAATCAGCTCAGGCCCCGGACACCTCTCATGGCATCAGGAGATCGTGACGAACTGACCGATGCTCGGTACGCCCTGGGCGTCGAGGGCGAAGAGCATGTACGTGCCCGGCAGGACCACACCGGTGTCCGCGGGCACGGACACGTTGTACGTGCCGCCTCCCGCGGCGGTGGACGCCACGGGCACCCGGCGCTGGTCGTTGTCGGTGGAGTGGGTCGCCGCGGCGGCCCGCATCAGGACGAAGGACGCCACCGGGCCCTGGGTGCTCACCGTGAGCGAGGCGCCGGGAGCGGCCCTGGGGGGTACGCCGGCGGTGATGGCGGGACGCGGCTTCGGGGTTCCGTCCGCGTTGAGCAGGTACGGCGGGGTGAAGATCGCCCCGTCGGCGTGGTTGGTCGCGCAGTCGCCGCACAGACCGCCGCCGCCGGAGAAGATCCGTCCGTCGGGCAGCAGGTTGGCCACGCTGTGGTAGTTGCGCGGCACGGCCATGGTGGCGAGCGGGGTGAAGGCGCCGGTCACCGGGTCCCACAGCTCGGGGGTCAGGACGGAGGTGGCGTCGCTGAACGGCACCGGATAGGCCTGACCGCCGAAGACGGCCACCTTGCCGTCGGGCAGGACCACGCTGTTGCCGAAGGCGCGGGCATGCTCCATGTCACCCGTGCGGGCGGCCTGGACCTGGCTGCCCGAGATGCCCACGGTGTAGGCGCGCCGGGTGGCGGGGCTGTCCTGGTAGGCGGGTGAGCCGCCCAGGGTGAGCAGTTTGCCGATGTCGTAGGCGACGGCGTTGCCGGTCATGGCGTCCTGGCTGTCGGCCCGGGTGCCGGCGGATGTGATGCCGCCCTGCCCAGTGGTGGAGATCCAGTTCATCTGCTTGCTCGGGCCCAGCTGCAGCACCTTGCCGCCCGAAGTGGCGTGCAGCCACATGTGGTTGTCGGCGCGGTACGGTCCGGCCGGGTCTGCTGTCAGTGCCGGGGAGGCGGGCACTCCGGGGAGGCTGCGCCAGGTGCGGGTGTCCGGGGACCAGACCTCACCGGCCTTGTCGGTGCCCGTGGATCCGCTCCAGGAGCCGCCGAGGACGAAGGCCTCGCCGGTGGAGAGCAGGGTCATGGCCTGGTAGCCGCGGGCGATGTTCATGCTCGCGGTGGCGGACCAGGCGTCGGTGGCCGGGTCGTAGATGCTCGCCTTCTCCGCGTTGCTGCCGCCGGTGACCAGGACCCGGCCGTCGGCGAGCATGGCGATGCCGGGACAGAACATGTCGTGTCCGGTGTTGTCGATGCGCCGCTGGGTGACCTTGCCCGTCTTCAGGTCCAGGATCGCGGTCTGTGTGTAGCCGTTGCTGCCGCCGAAACGGTCGACGGCGTACGCGGACCAGGCCAGCAGCTTGTCGCCGGGCAGGGCGGCGGTGGCCACCGGTACCAGCGGGAAGCCGGTGATCCGGCCCCAGGAGCCGTGGACGGCCGGGCTGGACGGTCCGCTCAGGCGGATCTCACCGGCGGAGGTCCACGGTCCGCGGCCGCCGGCCTCACCGGTCGCGGTCAGCCGGACGAAGCGGGCGGACGCGGCGCGGGTGAAGGTGGCGGTCTTGACGGTGTCGTCGTCGCGCCAGGTGCCCGTGGCCACCGGCGCGGCGAAGGTGACGCCGTCGGTGCTGGTGGCGATGGAGTACGCGCCCACGCGCCCGTTGGGCCCGTTGGAGCGGGGATGGTAGACGAGGGCGGAGACCAGTTCCGTGCGGTGCATGTCGATGGTGATGCTGTGCGGCAGCGGGGTGGGGGTGGGAGCCCACTTGCTGTGCCAGAGGGTGTCGTCCTTGCCGTCCAGGACGTTGGCCGCGCGGCCGTTCTCGCTGCCGGTCTCCTCGTCGCTCGCCGTGGCGGTCCATCCGGCCCGGGAGAGATCGATGGTGGCCGCCGGGGTGCCGGGGTCGCCCAGCAGGTCGATCTCGGCGGCGGAGGACCAGGGTCCGCGTCCGCCCGCCTCGCTGAGCGCGGTCAGCCGGACGAACCGGGCGCCCTGGGGAGCGAATCCGAGGGTCTTGGTGCTCGCGTCGTCCGCGAGCGTGCCGGTGGCGACCGGGGTCCCCCAGCCCAGTCCGTCGACGCTGAGGCTGATGTTGTACTCACCGACGCGCCCGTTGGGCCCGTTGGTGCGGGGACGGTAGACGAGGGCGGAGACGACCTCGGTGCGGTGCATGTCGACGGTGATGCTGTGCGGCAGCGGGGTGGAGGTGGGAGCCCACTTGCTGTGCCAGAGGGTGGCGGTGTTCCCGTCGAGGACGTTGGCCGCGCGGCCGTTCTCGGCGCCGGTCTCCTCGTCGCTCGCCGTGGCGGTCCATCCGGCCCGGTCGAGGACCGGGGCCGTCGGCTCCATCGCGTTGGCGGGGACGATGCCGTGGTGCGGCGACTGTTTCGCCGCCTGCTGGTCGAAGGGCACGGGCGCCGGACGGGGTGCCGGGGCGCGACCGGCCGCTGCCGTACTCGTGACCACGAACAACGGGGTCAGACCGATCAGCAGCGAGCCGAGGCCGAGGGCGATGAGCAGGTGGGACCGGCGTATCGCGCGGTGAAGGGCGAGGAAGCGCCTGGTCTGCAATCTGACCTCCTGGGGCGAACCGATGTGCCCCGTAGAACATAGGTGAGCACAGCAGCAACTCGCCTGAGATCAAAAAGAGTTGGCGCAAAACCGTATGGCTGGTCGGAATGCGTCGACGCCGGGCGGGCCCCTGCGGCCCGCCCGGCGTCGACGATCGCGGCGGCCTTTCGGCCTCTCAGTCGCGTACGAGGAGCAGCACGACGGCGAGGACCACGCCGAGGGCGACGGCGAGGGCGCCGTAGGCGAGGCGGTGGCTGCGCAGGACGGGCACGAAGCGGTCGACGGCGTAGCGGCCGGGGCCGGTGAGGGCGAGGGCCGCGGCGCCGGCCGTCAGCAGCAGCTCGTACTCGATGCCCTTCGGGGCGAAGAAGGCGTCGGTGCCGTGGACGGCGATCGCGTTGATGAGGGTGCCGACGACGGCGGCTCCGGCGAGCGGGGTGAGCAGCCCGAGGGCGAGGCCGAGTCCACCGAGGGTCTCGGTGAGGCCGGCGAGGACCGCCATGGCGTCACCCGCGGGGTAGCCGCTGGCGGTGAAGAACTGACCGGTTCCGCTGATGCCGCCGCCCCCGAACCAGCCGAAGAGCTTCTGCGCGCCATGCGCCGCCATGGTCAGACCGAGGACCAGGCGCAGGAGGAGCAGGCCGGTGTCGTGGCCCGGGGTGGAGAGGGCGGAGAGCGCGGGTCGTGCGGCCGGTACGGCGGCCTGCGGCTTCGTCGAGGTGACGGAGGGGCTGGTCATCGGGGGGGTCCTTCCGGTCGGGCGGCCCGGTGGGGAGGCAGGAAGAGTTGTTCAAATTCGAACCGCTAGGTCCCGACCTTAACCATTGATTCAAATTGGAACAACCCGTGTAGTCTGGAGCCATGGCTGAACCGAGATGGCTGGACGACCGCGAGATGCGCGCCTGGAGCGGCTTCCTCTCCGCATCGGCCCTGGTGAACCGCCGTCTCGACCAACAGCTCAAGGACGACGCCGGGCTCTCGCACCCCCAGTACGAGATCCTCGTACGGCTCGCCGCCGCGCCCGGGCGCGAACTGCGGATGACCGAGCTCGCCAACGGCCTGATCAACTCCAAGAGCGGGCTGACCTACCAGGTCACCCAGATGGAGAAGGCCGGTTTGGTCCGCCGCCGCAGCTGCCCCTCCGACGTGCGCGGCGTCTTCGCCGTCCTCACTGACGCCGGCGGCGCCAAGCTGGAGGAGGCGGCCCCCGGGCACGTGGCGACGGTCCGGGAGATCCTCGTCGACGTCCTCACCGCCGAGCAGCTCGACGCGCTCGCCGACGGGCTGGGCGAGGTCGGCCGCCGGCTGCGCGGAGAGGCCGCCGGAACGGATCCGGCCGCCTCCGAGGTATCGCGGCCCGATATCGGGGTATAGGGCCGCCATGGACGGAAAGGTCTGGCTCGCCCTGGGCACACTCGTCGCGGTCGGGCTCGCGATCCTCGCCGCCGTGCTGCTGACACGAGTCTTCGCGGCCCGGCGACTGCTGGTCGACGCGGGGATCCCGCTGCAGGACAAGGCCCTGTTCTGGGTCGCGGTCGTCTACACCGTCTCGCCGGTGGACCTGATTCCGGACCCGGTGTACCTCGACGACATCGGGATCCTGCTGCTGGCGCTGCGCGCGCTGCACGCGGCGGCCGGGACCGCCCGCTCCACGAAGGAGCCCGGCACCCCCGCCTGAGACGATCCGGGCCGCCCCTTCCGGATCGGACGTGCTGGTCGAGGAGGACCGGATTCCCGTCCGGGTCGACGACGAGGAAGCTGCCCGGACCGGAGCCCGACGCGTCCACCTCCGTCAGGAACTCCACGCCCCGCGCCTTCAGCTTGCGCCGCGTCTCGCGGATGTCGGTGAACGAGTCGAGCGCGCTCGCACTGCCGTCCCAGCCCGGATTGACAGGTCAGCGGACGCCGCGGGTTCGGAACTGGACGCTGACGCGGGGGCCGACGGCCCGCGTCGACTTGGGTACGGCGTGCTCCATGCTCCGCTGGCAGGAGCCTCCCATGACGACGAGGTCACCGTGGCCCAGGGGCAGCCGCAGCACGGTGGCCCCGCCGCCACGGGGCCGGAACGCGAGATCGCGCGGGTCGCCGACCGAGACGATGGCCACCATCGTGTCCTCGGTCGAGGACCGGCCGGTCCGGTCCCCGTGCCAGGCGACGCTGTCGCGGCCGTCGCGGTACAGACACAGGCCGGCGGTGGTGAAGGGCTCGCCGAGCTCGGCGGCGTAGTGGCGGGTGAGCGCCTCACGAGCGGCGGTGAGCGAGGGGTGGGGCAGGGGCTCGTCCGCGGCGTAGAAGGCGAGCAGCCGGGGTACCTCCACCTCCCGCTCGTACATCTGCCGCCGCTCGGCCTGCCACGGCACGTCGGCGGCCAGCCGCTCGAAGAGCGCGTCGGCGCCGCTCAGCCAGCCGGGCAGGTGGTCGACCCAGGCACCGGCGCCGAGCTCGGTGCGCCGCATCCCGCCGAGCGGGCCGAGCCGGATCTCGTCGCCCTGGTCGAAGAGGGAACCCTGAAGGCCCTGGACTGCGTGCATGCCCCCAGCCTAACCCCGTCAACCGAACATATGCACGAATACATCGGAGGTGTGTGCCGTCGCCCCGCCACCGGCCCCGGACGACGGTGGCGAGCGTCGCCGACCGAGGACGACGCGACGAGGCGCGGTGCCGACCACCGCGGGCCCACCCCGGTCACAGCACTAGGCAGTCGAGCGCGGTCGGCAGAGCAGGGTGACGGCCAGCGAGAGCCCGGCGGCGACGGTGATCGCCGTCCCCGGGGTGAGGTACTGGGCCAGGCCCCCGGCGATCGCGGCGCCGATGCCCTGCCAGGTCATCCGGCCGGCCGACTCGACTCCCTGGACCTGGCCGCGGACGGCGTCCGGGGTCTGTTCGAGGAGCTGCTCCTGGAGGGGCAGGGTGGCCGCGAACCCGACCCCGGCGAGGCCCACCGCGACGGCCGCGACCAGGACCGGCGGGTGGACGGCGAACAGCAGGAAGGGGGCGGCGAGCAGCAGCCGCAGTCCGAAGGCGAACCGGCGGCGGCGTTCGGCGTCGAGCAGGCGGCCGACGATCAGGTCCCCGAGGAGCATGCCCGCCGACGCGGCGGCGAGGAGGGTGCCCGCCCCGCCCGGGTCGTAGGAGAGGAACAGCGCCTCGCAGCCGACGATCAGGCCGTTCGGGACCCAGAGGTTCAGCAGCAGCATCCGCCGGCCGGGGTGGGCGAACAGCTCGGCGTTCGTCGTCCAGGTCCGGCGCAGGCCGGGTCGGCGGGTCAGCCGGATCGAGTGCTCCCGGACGGTGGCGGCCACCACCGCCGTCCCGAGGGCGGTCAGGGCCGCGGCGACGGCGAAGAGTCCGTACGGGCTCAGGTACCGCAGCAGTACGGCGCCGACCGCGTAGCCGATGATCACCGTGCCGCCGGCGGTGACGTTCATCAGCGAACGGGCGGGCGCGTACGCGGAGCCGGGGACGACCTCGGCGAGCAGCCCCAGCCGGGTGCCGGTGCCCAGGGACTGGAAGAAGCCCAGCGTCAGCAGCAGCGCGAACCGGGCCGCGAGCGGCAGCCCCGGGACCGCCTGGGCGGCGATGCCCACCAGCGAGACGAGTTGGAGCAGGAGGAGGGTCCGGCGGGGCCGTTTCCCGTCCGCCACCGACATCAGCGTCAGCGCGCCGAGCACCGTCGCGAAGGTGGCGCCGTACATGCTCACGGCCGTCAGGAACGGTGAACCGGTCCGGTGGTTGACCAGGGTGCCGAGCGCGAAGCCGGACAAAGTGCTCGCGGTGACGGTCAGGGTGAAGCTGAGGTAGAGGCCGCTGAACTCCTTGTTGCGGAGCAGGGCGCGGTAGCCGGTGGTGGCAGGGGTCGTGGGTGCGTCAGGACTGACGGAATGGCGTGAAGGCATGAAAAAAGCCTCCGGACACATGCACGGGGGCACGCACGCCGAAGGCCAACGGGGTCATTCTAGCAGTCGTACCAGCCCAGTTGACGGACACTTCGGATCCCGCGAGCCGCACCGAAAGCGTATTACCGCAGCGTAGGCGTGTGATCAGGGACTCACGGTCTTGGCCGCAGGCGCTGCGCACGGTAGCGTCACGGCGACATTTCCACATAGCGACGACGGCGAGACGGAAGTCCGGTGTGAATCCGGCATGGTCGCGCCACTGTGTGCTGCGGCGGCATCTCCACGATGGCGACGCGGCGAGTCAGACCCGAGGACCGTCGTCCTGCACCACCGTATGGGACGCGTTGTTCCCCAAGGAGGTTCCATCATGGCCGAGGCAATCGCTTCCGCTGCCATATCCACCCCCGCCGCCGGCTCCCTGTCGGCTCCGCTGCCTGTGCGCGCGGTGCTGCCCTGGGCGCTCTTCGTCGGTCTCCTGATGCTCGTCGCCCTGTACTTCGTCGGTGCCGAACAGGGCGCCACGGCCGTGTTCGCCGGTGAAGGCGTGCACGAGTGGGTGCACGACGGTCGTCATCTGCTCGGCTTCCCCTGCCACTGAGAGGCCACGCACATGTACGCCTCCACTGTCAGAGGACTACTGGTCCGCGGCATGCTCGCGGGCCTGATCGCCGGGCTGTTCGCCTTCGCGGTCGCCTACGTGGTCGGTGAGCCGCCGGTACGGGGTTCCATCGCCGTGGAAGAGGCCCAGGCCGCCAAGGACGCCGCGGGCGCCCCGAGCGCCCACGCCGGGCACGGTGGCGACGCCGCGCCGGGCGAGGCCGCCGAGGAGGAGGAAGAGCTGGTCAGCCGACCGGTTCAGTCGACCTTCGGCCTGGCGACCGGTGTTCTGGTCTACGGGGGCGCGCTGGGCGGTATCGCCTCGCTCGCGTTCTCGTTCGCCCTCGGCCGCGTCGGCGGGTTCAGCCCGCGGGCCACGGCCGCGCTCACCGGGGCGGGCGCGTTCGCCCTGGTCTACCTGGTGCCGTTCCTCAAGTACCCGGCCACCCCGCCGGCGGTCGGCAACCCGGACACGATCGGGCAGCGCACCACGCTGTTCTTCCTGATGATCCTGCTGAGCGTGCTGCTCGGCGTCGGCGCGATCATCCTCGGGCGGCGGCTGGCACCGCGCCTGGGCAACTGGAACGCGACGCTGGCAGCGGCGGGTGGCTTCATCGTCGCCACCGCCCTGGCGTTCGCGGTCCTGCCGGACAACAGCGACGCCGTCCAGCCCGGTTTCCCCGCGGCCCTGCTGTGGGAGTTCCGGGTCGCCTCGCTGGCTGTCCAGCTCGTCCTGTGGGCGGTGTTCGCCATCGTCTTCGGGGTCCTCGCCCAGCGGCTCCTGGCCGCGCGCGCCGAGGGCACGGAAGCGACGGCTCCGGCTCAGCAGGAGGCTCCCGCGCTCGGCTGACGCCGACCGTGGCGCCGATGCCCGGGCCCCGCCGACCCCCTCCGGGGACGGCGGGGCCCGGGCACATGTGCGTCCGGGCGCCCGCCCCGTGCGCCGGCCGCCCTACGATGAGCGCATGAGCGCAGGCAGACATCTCGCAGGTGCACACGGTGCGCAACCGGCGGGGGCGACGCCGGACGCGCCGGGCGTACCCGGTAGCCAGGTCACACCGGAGCGGGGTGACCGGCTGGAGGCCGCCGCGTCCGTGCTGGCCCTGCTCGCCGACCGCACCCGCCTGGCGCTCATGGAACGTCTCGGCCGGGGCGAGGCCGATGTCACCACCCTCACCGAGGCCTGCGGAGCCGCCCGACCGTCCGTCAGCCAGCACCTCGCCAAGCTCCGCCTGGCGGGGCTGGTCACCACCCGCAAGGACGGCCGCCGGGTCGTCTACGCGCTGGGGCACGGTCATCTGCGGCGGCTGGTGGACGAGGCTCTGAACGTCGCCGACCACCAGCTCGGTTCCCTCCCGCCGCACGACTGACCGGCGCGCCGGTCGGAGCCGCCGGTCGGACGGCCGGGTGCCGGGAGCTGTCCCGCGACGATCGCGGCGAGCGCGAGCCCGAAGCCCACGAGTTGGACCCTGCCGAGTGTCTGGCCGAGCACGACGGCCCCGAGCAACGCGGTGGAGGTGACGGGGAGCAGGCCGATGCCCCGGAACCACAGGACGAAGGTGGCCAGGCCGCAGACCAGGGAGAGCCACAGGTAGCCGAGGACCGCGGCCCTGCCGATCGCGGGCGCACGTAGGCGACCCGCCACGTGTCACCCGCCATCTGTCACCCACCACGTGTCACGCGCCCGAACGGCGCACGACAGGTGCACAGGTGCGCACATGTTGACTACGCTGGTCTCGACGTGCTGCCATCGATCCGCCGACCGGGACGGGGACCGTGCTGTCCGTACTGCGCAACAGCGCCTATCGCCGCCTGTTCACCGCCCAGGTCATCGCCTTGGTCGGGACCGGCCTCGCCACCGTCGCGCTGAGCCTGCTCGCGTACGAGCTCGCGGGCGAGGACGCCTCGGCGGTCCTCGGCACCGCCTTCGCGATCAAGATGATCGCCTACGTCACCATCGCCCCGGTGATCGGCGCGGTCGCCGACCGGATACCCCGACGCGTCCTGATGGCGGCCATGGACCTGATCCGCGCCGGTGCGGCGGCGGCCCTTCCGTTCGTCACCGAGATCTGGCAGATCCACGTCCTGATCTTTCTGCTCCAGGCGGCGTCGGCGGCCTTCACCCCCACCTTCCAGGCCACCGTCCCCGAGATCCTGCCCGCCGAACGCGACTACACCCGGGCCCTGTCGATGAGCCGGCTCGCCTACGACCTGGAGAGCCTCTTCAGCCCGGTCCTGGCCACGGCGCTGCTCACCCTGGTCTCGTACGACTGGCTGTTCGCCGGCACGACCGTCGGATTCCTCGCCTCCGCCGCGCTCATCGTCGCCACGGCCCTGCCCGGACCCGCCCCGATCGAGCGCACCGGCGGCGTGCGCGCCAAAGCCCTCTTCGGCACCCGCCTCTTCCGAGCCACGCCCCGGCTGCGGGCCCTGCTCGCGCTCGACCTCGCGGTCGCCGCCGCCGGAGCCGTCGTCCTCGTCGACACCGTCTCCCTGGTACGCGGCCACCTCGACCGCCCGGCCGGCGCCGTCCCGCTCGCCCTCGGGGCGTACGGCGCCGGCTCCATGGTGACCGCGCTGCTCCTGCCCCGCTTCCTGCAACGCTCCACCGACCGTGCCGTGATGCTCCGCGCCGCCTTCGCCCTCCCGCCGGCCCTGGCGGCCGGGACCGTGCTCACCGCGACCGAGCCGCGCGCGTGGTCCTGGCCGGCGCTCCTGGCCGTCTGGGCAACGATCGGCGCCGCCTGCTCGGCCGTCCTGACTCCGGGGGGCCGGGTGATCCGCCGCTCCACCGCCGCCGCGGACCTGCCCGCCGCGTTCGCCGCCCGGTTCTCCCTCTCCCACGGCTGCTGGTTGCTCACCTACCCGCTCGCCGGCGGGCTCGCCACGGGGGCGGGGCTCCCCCTCACCGTCCTGGTCCTGGCCGCCGTCTCCCTGTGCGCCGCCACGGCCGCGGCGGCGCTCTGGCCGGCCCGGGACCCGGACCGGCTGGACCACGTACATCCGGACCTGCCGCCCGGGCACCCGCACCTCGCCGACGCCCGCCCCGCCACCGGCGGTTGGCGACACGGGCACCACTACGTCATCGACCGGCTCCACCACCGCCGGCCCGGAAGTCGGAGCAAAGATGACGGAAGGTGCCCGGACAGGATACGAAGACCCTCGTGAGTGAAAAGACCCAGGCGGAGACCGTCCGCGTGTTCATAGCGCTGGCCCCGCCCGACGAGGCGAAGGAAGAGCTGGAGCAGCGGCTGGAGCCGACCTACGCCGCGTACCCGCGCATGCGCTGGAACCGTATCGAGGACTGGCACATCACCCTGGCCTTCCTCGGCGAGCTCCCGGTCACCGCCGTCGAACTCCTGCGACCGCCGCTCGCGGAGCTCGCCGAGGCCCGGCGGCCCCTGCGGCTCGCGCTGCGCGGCGGCGGGCACTTCGACGAGCGGGTCCTGTGGACGGGGATCGATGGGGACCTCGACGGACTGCACCTCCTCGCCGCCGACGTGCGCGCCGCGGTCACCGACTGCGGCATCCCCTTCCACGGTCGGCCGCTGCGCCCCCATCTGACGCTGGCGCGCTCCCGCCGCCACGACACCACCAGCGCGGTGGAGGCCGCCGACGGGCTCGACGGTTTCACCGGCCGCCCGTGGGAGACCCGTCGCCTCCACCTCGTCGGAAGCAACACCGGCCGCGGTCCCGGCCCCATCCACTACCGCGACATCCGGTCCTGGCCCTTCGAGGGCGGCGGCTGACGCCGGCGCCGCCGGTGCGCGCGGGACCGGCACGGGTTCACACCACAGCCTCCTCCCCGGGAGCCGCCGGCCTCGTACCGTGGCGACGGACGGACCGCCCCCGGGGTTCGTAGGTGGTCCAGCCCGAGCTGAACACCCGCCGAAATGCCGGATGGAGTGGCATGAGGACGCTGATCAACTTGCCCTGGTTCGGCACGGCCGCAGGTCAGGACCATCCTGGGGACATCGAGGTCGGCAAACTCCCAGCATGAGCCACAACGGCGAGGCCTACGCCGCCGACATCGAGCGGATGGTCGCGGACGACGTGTACCGGATCTCCGAGCAGACTCTGTCCTCCGCTGCCGCATTCCGCAGCAGTGCCGCCACGGTTTCCACCTGCTCGATCTCGCGGACCGGATCTCCTCGTCGGCCGCCGTCAGAGGCGAAGCGGGCCTGACTCGGTGACGCGCGCAGCCCCTGGGTCCGGCGGCCGGCGCTCCGATACCCAGGCGCAGATCCGCCTCCGGCCGCATGCCTGCAGCAGCGGCCCAGGGTCGCGCGCCTCCGAAACCGCTACTGGCGAGTACCGCATCTGCTAGGTGAATTCATCGAATCTGCCTTACTTGCAGCCCTATCTGACTGATACATTCCGCAAGCGCAATCCGCATGCTCGTCAGCTCGCGGCGGCCCACGACCTGGTCCGCCCGGCTCTCCACCCCTTCGCCGACGCGCTCTCAGGGGTGCCCCTGGCGCTCCTCCACGGCCCCGCACCCGCACCGCGACACCGCCATGCGCCCGCGGCCGGCCGCCTCAAGCCGAGATCCACTCCGAAAGGGACATTTTGATGAGAAACATGCTTCTGCGGCGCTCTGCCGCGGGGAAGGCGCTGGTCGCGGGCGCTCTGCTGATCCTGGCCATACCGGGAAGCGCGTACGCCAACACGGTCGGTGTGACCGTGCAGACCCCCGGGGCCACCGCGGGTCCCGGCTCCGCCTTCTCCGAGATCACGACCAACGCCGCCTGCAGCAGCGGCCTGATCTCCGGTGGCGGGATCAACCAGGCCATCGGCACCGGCACTTCGTCGAACGGCAACAAGATCAACGGCACTTCGCCGAGCCCCGACGGCAGCACCGAGTACCTCGGCTCCACGGGAGTCGTCGGCACCGACGTGACCTACTGGCTCGGCATCGGCGGGAGCGGCGGCGCGGTCAACGCCTCCTTCTCCAGCACCCCGTACGCGATGTGCTTCAGCAGCAGCCTGATCAACCACACCCAGGTGGTGATGAACAAGGTCGCCGGACCCACCACCAGCTCGACGGTGGGCCTCGTCACCGCGACCTGCCCGGCCAACACCCGGCTGCTCGGCGGCGGAGCGCGCATCACGCCCGCCGGCGTCGGCAGCCTCAAGCCGATCGCCGGCTTCCCCACCTTCAACGACTCCGCCCACTCCTACGGCCAGAAGGCCGCGGCCGACGGCGAGACCAACCCCGACTCCTGGAGCGCCGTGGGCTGGAACGGCGGCGGCGGCGACAGTGGCAACACCACGTACGCGTACGCCATCTGCAGCGGCAACAACATCAACATCGGCGGGACGACCGTCAAGGTCCGCTTCTCCGAGGTCAGCGGCCCCACCGCCGGCACCAGCGGCTCGACCGTGACCGTCGGCTGCGGCCAGAACGACGGCAAGCTGGTCAGCGGCGGGGCCGCGATCAGCGGAGGCAGCGTCACGACCACGAACTTCACCGGGCCGGGCTCCCCGGGCGACCACCTCAACGGCAGCTACCCCAGCGACTCCGGCGGCAACCCGCTCGCGAACGGGACCACCACGGCCTCGTACTGGTCGGCCTTCACCCACACCGGGGCCCCCAGCTCCCCGAACACCTACTCCGACGTCTGGGCGCTGTGCGCCGACGACGGCGTCTGAGCCCCCGTAGCGCGGTCGCCGCAGCCATGGCCACGGTCGTGGCCGGCTGCGGCCCTGCACAACTCGTCTCCCAAGTAACGTCGTTTGGAACCCTCTTGAGCATGTACCGATCGAAGATCCTGAAGGCTGCCGCCGCGGCCGGGCTGGTGGCCGCCGTGATGGCGCCCCTGCCCGCGACGGCCGATCCGTCGGCCCCGACCGCCGCCGGCCCCTGCGGCGCGGGCGGCGTCTTCACTTCCGCGCCGCCCAGTTGCTCCTACACCGCCGTCGCCACGGACACCTTCACCGTCCCGGCCGGGGTGACCGCGGTGACGGTCGATCTCTTCGGCGCCGAGGGCGGAAGCGCGGCCGGCTTCGTCCTCCCCAGCCCCCCGAACGACGGCGCACCCGGCGGACTGGGCGGCGAGACCCGCGCGGACCTGGCCGTCACGCCGGGCCAGAGCCTCCAGATCACCGTAGGCGGAGTCGGCAGCTCGGGGACCTCCCGGAAGGGCGAGTACGCCCGCCCCGGCGGCCGCGGCCACGGCTCCGGTGGAGGCGGCGCCCACGGCGGCGGCGGTTCCGGCGGCGGCGCGAGCGATCTGCGTACGGGCGCCTTCGGCGGCGCCGACCGGGTCCTGGTGGCCGGCGGCGGCGGCGGCGCGGGCAACGGCGGGCCGCTGCTGCACGGCGGCCACGGCGGTGGGCTCGAAGCGCAGCCCGGCGGCCAGGGCGGCGGCCCGGAGGGCTCCGGCCTCGCGGGCGGCGGTGGAACCCTGTCCGCCCACGGGGCGGGCGGACCCCGCAACAACACCGTCGGCGCGCCGGGAGGCGCGGGCAGCGACATCGACCAGTACGGCAGCCAACCCAACCCCGGCAGCGGTGGCTCCGGTGGCAACGGCGGTGGCGGCGGCAACGGCGGTGGCGGCGGTGGCGGCGGCTACTTCGCCGGTGGCGGCGGCTCCGGCGGCGGTCGGCCCGGCGACCTCGCCGGGGCCGGCGGAGGCGGTGGCAGCAGCTACGCGGCGCCCTCCGCCACCGGAGTCACCCTCGCCCAGGGCGTCAACCGGGGCAACGGAAAGGCGGTGGTCACCTTCCGGTACGGAGCCTCGCTCGCGGTGGCCGCGGACACGGCCACGCCGCTGTTCGGCCACGCCGTCACCCTCACCGCCACCGCCACCTCGGCGAATCCGGCGACGGACGCCCCGGGCGGAACCGTCACGTTCCTCGACGGGACGACCCCGCTGGCGACCGTCCCGCTGAACGCGGGCCGTGCGCAGCTGCGTACCGGCGCGTTCCAGCCCGGCAACCACTCGATCACCGCGACGTACAGCGGGGACGCGAGCCACACGCCGGGCGCGACGGCGGCGCCCTCGGGGGTGACGGTGGGATTCAGCCGGCCGTGCATCACCACCGCGCGCGTCGGCGCCCTGACCGTGCGCGCCGGCCAGGCGCTCTGCTTCGGCTCCGGCGGCAGCCAGACGGGCCCGGTCACGGTGGCGCCGGGCGGGTCCCTGGCCCTGTCGGACGCACGCGTCGCGGGTCCCGTCTCCGCCGAAGACGCTCTCGCCGTGAGTGTCTGCGGGTCGTACCTCACCGGCCCCGTGTCCGTCACGGGGACTGCCGGTTACGTGCTGATCGGCTCGCAGGACGAGGCGGCGGGCTGCGCCGGCAACACGTTCCAGGGGCCGCTGAGTCTCTTGGGCAACACGGGCGGTCTCCAAGCCTCGGCCAACACCGTCACCGGACCGGTGCAGATCGACGGCAACAGCGGCAGCGGCCTGCGGGCCGGGGAGGACGTCCCGGCGTTCCAGGCCAACGGGGTCACCGGACCGCTGCGCTGCGAGGGCAACGAGCCGAACCTGGTACAGACGGGCACGGTCGTCACGGGCCCCCGAACGGGCCAGTGCCGCCAGGCGCGGTAGCGAGCGGCAGCACGGCGAGGCACCCGGGACCGTCGTCCCGGGTGCCTCGCCGCATCCCGCTCGCCCCTGCCGGCCGGACCGCCCACGGATGCCCGGTACACGGTCGCCCTGGCCTGCTGCGGGACGCAGGAGGGGGTCAGAGGCGGTTGATGAACAGGCCGGCGTCGATGGTGTGGTCGACGGTGCCCGGTACGCCGCTGGTCACTTCGGCGGTGGCGTACTGGCCGGTGGCCACAGTCTCGGGGACGGCGTCGGAGTCGATGTCCGTGGAGCCCGGGCCGGCGCTCTGCACGGGGGACCATACGAGGCCGGTCGCGGCGGGCGGACGGCGGGAGTTGATCACGCTGGTGTCGGCGGTGGACTTGTCGAAGCGGATCTTGTACTTGGTGTTGGGACGGACACCGTGCTCGGGGCCGAAGTAGTAGGCGCCGTCCGCGCCGGTGCGGACGGTGGCCATCAGGGTGCCGTCGTCGGCAAGAAGTTGGACGGTGACGCCGGGAATGCCCGGTTCGTCGTCGTCGACGCTCTGCGCGCCGCCCTTGTTGCGGTCGTACCAGACACGGCTGCCGATCTGGACGGCCGGCTCGTCGCAGAGCGTCTCCAGGTCACCGAGGCCATTGGCCTTGCCGAAACCGCCGTCGAGCGGGTCGTTGAGCTTCTGGATGCTGAAGCCGTGCTCGAAGGTGTTGGTGCCGCGGCTTCCGGTGTTGCGGTCGAAGAAGCCGATACCGCCGGTCCAGGCCTGGTTGGTCGGGTCCAGGGCGGTGCCGGCGAGGCGGCCCTCGCGCAGTGAGAGGCCGATGGCGCCCTGGGCGACCTCCTGGTGGACGTTGGGCCAGTTCTCACCCGGGTAGAACTCGACGACGTTGGCGGCCTGGCCGCCGTTGGGCCGGGTCGGGGCGTTGTTCGGGCAGTTGCCGGTGCCCTCCCACTCGAAGGAGCCGTCCGCCTTGCGGCAGGCCCGGTTCAGGTCGCCGCCCGAGATGGTGGAGTGCAGTCCGCTGTAGGCGGTGTTGGGGTGCTCCATCTGGAAGCCGGTCATGTCGGCGAAGCGGTCCCGGAAGCCGAGGACCATGTCGCCGTTGCTCTCGATGGCGATGTCGCTGAGGATCGGCTCGGGGTGGGCGACGATCTGGCTCGGCGCCGGGAAGGTGGCGGCGCTGGTCGTCCACGGGTACCAGCGGTTGGACGAAGGAGTCCCGACGGCGGCTTCTCCGCGCGGGAAGTTGAGGGCCTTGGTGAGGAGCGGCGTCGCACCGAAGGTCGCGGTGACCGGGTTGTAGGTCCACACGGCCGCTTGGAGATCGGCCGCGTTCTGGGTGGACTCGGCCGAACAGGTACCACCGACGTACACGACGCCGTCGCGCACGCCGAGTCCGAAGGGCCGCCAGTCGCTCGCGGCCCGGCAGCCCGGATTGGGGATGGCCACGGAGGTCACCGGCGCCGCGGCGGTCGGCTGCCCGGCGTCGTACGTGTACAGGCGGCGGTCGTTGAGATTGACGGCGTAGAGCTGCCGGTTGTTCTCGGAGATGTCGATGTCTCCGAGGGACTCCTTGCCGACGGTGCCGACGAAGGGTCCGTCGAAGCGGACGGAGTCCTGGTGCGCGGTGGTGCCGGCGTTGGGGACGGTGGTGAACAGCGTGGTGGCGCCGCCGGCGCGGGGGGTGACGTAGATGGCACCCTGCCCCGAAGGACCGTAGACGGTGTGCCGCTTGGCGTGGGCGCCGGTGAAGATGCGGCGCTGCGCCTTGTGGTAGGCGACGCCGTAGGTGTTGCCGGTGTCGTTGCGCGTGGCGAGGGTGGTGGTGTTGCCGCTGTTGCTGTCGCCGCGTTCGTTGAAGTCGAAGGTCACCGTGGTGCGCACGCCGCCGGACTTGGTGGCCGCGACCTGGCAGACGGTGCTCAGCCGGGGGTTGTCCTCGCACCAGTCGGCCGGGTTGCGCACACCCATGGTGAGCTCGGCGTCCCCGTCGATCACGTCGATGACGGTGGCGTTCGACGCGAGGCCGCCTGCGGCGCCGAAGGTGGGCTGGAGGAAGGAGCCGTTGGGCATCTTCATCCGGACGTAGTACTTGCCGCCGGTAAGGGTGGTGTTCGGCGGAAAGACCGCGTATCCGTCGGGACCGGTCACTGCGGTGACCTGGTTGCCGTCGACGTCTGTCAGCTCGACGGTGATGCCGGCTGCCGGGGGTTCGGCCGCGCCGTCGTGGCGGCCGTCGGTGTTGGAGTCGCGGATGACTTTGATGCGGACGGTGCCGTCGCTGGGATCGGCGCCGAGGGCGGGCTGCTGGAGCATGCCGGTGGTCAGGGCGAGGCCGGCGGCGACTGCCACCAAGGCCTTCCTCAAGGCTCTCAAGACTCTCCTCGATGTCACACAAAGTGGCGATGAATACGTTGAGTGACCATCGTTTCGTGTTGTCGATCTTCCCCGAAAGGCTGCGGCGTTCGATTCGCACCATTGAGTGACCCGTCCCACCGTGGGGTGGGCCCTGAAGAACGGATTCAGCTCCGCTCCCCCAAGAGGCCTCTACCAAGGGGCCGTTCGGGCGTGAACGCAGGCGGAACGAAGAAGGCTGCGGAGGCGGTGGCGGTCACGAACCGCATCAGGTCGTCGCCGTCGTCGAGGCGTCGCTGCGTGGCGATGAAGGTCCGGAGCCGGCGCTGGAAGCTGACGAAGAGCAACCCTTGGTCGTCGGGGCCGTTGCGGTAGCTGTATCCGCGGCGGAGCATCCTGCCGCTGCCCGTGGCGTTGGGATTGGCCCGCCGGGCATGCGCCATGGCCGGCACCAGGTACCGGCCGCGCGGTGTCTTCGCCGACAGATCGAGCCGGCCCAGCGCCTCCCCGCCGCTGAGCGGTGCGCCGTCCGCCTTGCGGCGGCCGATCGCCTCCTCCTGCCGGACGACGGACTGGTCGAGGAAACCGGTGACGTCGACGCGCAGCCGCCTCACGACGGCGATCGTCCCGTCGGCGAACGGGCCGGGACCGTCCAGCCACACCTCCCGGTCCAGTTCGGGGCGCGTGCGGGGGTTCTCGATCCCGTCGGGGAAGCCCAGCAGGTTGCGGACAGGCCCGCCACCCGGCGGCCGGAAGCCCGCCTGCGACCACCGGCCCGACGCACCCCCGGCGGTGAGGATCTCGGCAAGACGCTTGTCGGCGAGGGCGACGGAGACCGGGTCGTTCGCGCACACCTGCACCAGCAGGTCACCGCCCCACGTCCGATCCGTCCGTTCCTCGCGGGCGAAGGCCGGCAGTTCCAGCCCGCCCGGCAGCCCCTGTCCGGCGGATCCGACCGGACGCGGCCCCAATCCCACGGTCACGGTCAGGCCCGCGGCCTCCACGCCCAGCGCCTCGCCGGGTTTCCCGGTCAGCTCCAGGACAGCCTCTCCCAGCCGGGCGGCCACCTGGGCGGGACCGGCTTCCGAGGGGAGGTCGTACACCGACACCACCGCGTGGGTCTGCGGTTGCGCCGGGCGGTCGACCCCCGCCTGATGCGTGTCGGCCGGTTCGACCCCGCCACGCACGGGGGACCCGTCTCCCGCCGCGCGCGGTCCCGGCAGGGTGACCGAGTGGGTGTCGGGCCGACAGGCACCCAGGGCCGCCGCGATGGGCAGCAGACCGAGCAAGGACCGGCGAACCATCGAAGAGTTGTCACGCTGCGTGTTCATGTGAGTACTCTACGCAGTAATGATCGACGGCCGACCGTCGCGGCCCGCACCGCACGCTCCCGGACGAGGACGTCACACCGTGTCCGTTTCCCACTCCCCACACCGACTCCGACTTGCCGCCGCGCTGTTGGCCTGCGTGGCGGCGACCGCCTGCGCCGCCGGGACCACCGGCCCGGGCGACGACGCCCCGCGCGGTCCCGTCACCATCCGCGTACCCGCCGAGGCACCGACCGTCACCGCCGCACTCGAACGGGCCCGCCCCCACGACCTGGTACTGGTCTCACCCGGCCGCTACCGAGAGACCGTTCGGCTCCGCACGCGCCAGGTGACCCTGCGCGGCACCGACCGCAATCGGGTGGTCATCGACGGCGAGGGCCGACGCGGCAACGGCGTCGTGGTCACCGCGCCCGGCGTCACCGTCGAGAACCTCACCGTCCGAAGCCACCTGCAGAACGGCGTCCTGGTGACGGGGCTGAAGAACGGCGACGAGGGCGTCGGGCGCGGCAGCGACGGCTACCACCGCCTCGACCCGGTGACCGACCCTCCGCTCGACGGCTTCCGCATCCGCTACGTCACCGCGGCGAACAACGGCCTCTACGGTATCTACGCCTTCAACGCCCGCCACGGGACCATCGAGCACAACTACGCGTCCGGCAGCGCCGATTCGGGTATCTATGTCGGTCAGTGCAAGCCGTGCGGGATCCTCGTGCGCGGCAACACCGCGGAGCGCAACGCGGTGGGCTACGAGAACACCAACGCCAGCGGCCCCTTGTGGATCGTCGGGAACCGCTTCACCGGCAACCGGGTCGGGATGACCATCGGCTCCGATTACCTCGAAGCCCTCACTCCCCAGACCGGAGCCACCATCGCCGGCAACCTCATCGCAGGCAACGCCGCCCCCGGCACCCCCGAACAGGCCGATGGCGGCTACGGGATCGGCCTCGGCATCGCCGGCGGCCGCGACAACACCATCACGCGCAACCGCATCACCGGCCACCCCCGGGCCGGCCTGGTCCTCACCTCCACCGAGGACCTTCCGCCCGTCGGCAACCGGGTGACCGACAACGTCTTCGCCGCCAACGCCTTCGACGCCGCCCACCTCGCCTCGGCCCTTGCTCCCGGCACCGGCAACTGCTTCACCGGGCCGGTCGGGCCCACGGTGCCCGCGGACCTGGCGACGGCCATGGCCTGCCCGGGTCGCACCACCCCCGCGCCCGGGGGCCACGCACTGCCCGCCACCCCGCCGGCACCTCCCGGGCTCCCGTTCCTCGACGTCCCCCTGCCCCCCGCGCAGCCCCAGCTCCCCCGAGCCGCCACCGCACCGGCCACACCCGCCACAACGCCCGCACCGGTCGATCCGGCGGACGTCCCCGTGCCCCCACCGACGTTGCTCGCGGAGCACAGCCGGGACCGCCGATGAACCGCCGCACCTTCCTGTCCGCTGTGCCGGCGTCCCTGCTGGTGCTCACCGCCTGCTCCGCCCCGTCCCGCGACACCGAGGCCGCCGCACCCCGACGCCTCACTTCCGCGGAAGCCGACCGCATGGCGCTGGCCCGGTTCGCCACCTACCGTCGGGGCACCGGCGACGTCACCGCCACCGTCCCGTCCCACCGCCGGACCATCACCCTCACCGGGCGCATCGACTGGCGCGGCCACCACGGCTACGCGGAGATCCGCGACGACGGCACACCCCCCACCCAGGAGCTGGTGCACTGGAGCCCGCAAGGCGTCGCCACCCGCCCCCGCTGGACCGGGGGGCTCCCGGACCGGCCACCCGCCTCCGGGTGGGAGTTCCATCCGCTCCGGCCGCACTCGACAGCGCTGGACTCCCTGCTGCTCCTCCTCCTGCACCTCGGCTCCGACAGGCCCGACAACGCACAACTCCTGGCCCACAGCGACGCACGCTGGCTGCGCGACGACCGGATCGACGACGTCCCCGTCATCGTCGCGGCCGGCCCGGGAGCCCCGGGCGCCCCTGCGGGACGCGGCCGGCTCGGCAACACCCGCTACTGGATCGACGCCGACGGCCGGCTGCTGCGCTTCCAGGCCCGCCTCGGCGGCGAGGTCCGGTGGGCCACCGCCGAACTCCACCCGAACCGCCCGGCCGAGCCCCTTCCCGACCTGCCGGCCCAGCTCGCGCGGGCAACCGCTCCGCGTTGACCAGGGGCACGGCCGCGACCAAGACCAAGACCGCCCACGCAAGGGCCATGCGTGCCGGTCGGAGGTACCGGCGTCGGGGACGAGGGCCGCGTCCACACGCCGGTACGAAACGTCCGTCAGCCCGGCCTCGACGCACTGCCGAGCGGTGAGGTGGAGCAGGTAGCGCTGGTGGTCGGCCTGTTCCCCGGCCGTCGTCCCGCAGTGCCGGTCTAGGACTCGACCATGTGGTTGTCGGGGGTGCTGGGCCAGGACGATCCGCGCCTCGGGGTCGCTGCCGTCGAGGACGGGCGGTCATCCGGCGGACGGGAGGAAAGGAGGAACGGGCCTGCGGGAGGCAGGCCCCCACGAGAAGCGGGTCGCCGAGGAACCGACCGCGCATGGATGGGCGGTCAACCCGTGGGGCGGGGATTCCGCCTGTCGCCGCAGCGCCGCCAGAGCACTGCGCCACGCCCGAGACCCCGTCCGCCTGTCGCTGCGGGGGTGGGCTCCCCTACCGTCGAAGTGAGCGGTGCGTAGTCGGCATGCCACCTGACGGGTCATCATCGAAGTCGGCAAGAGGCCGGCATCAGTACCTCCGGAACCCGCTTTCAGACGCCGAGGACCGCCGAGGTCGACATAGCGACCTGAGCACTCTGACCTGCGAAAACACTACTCAGAGAGTCACCTGTCAACCTCACCGGGAGATGCCCATGAGAATGCTGATCAACAGTCCGCAGACCGTGGTCGCCGACGCCCTGCGGGGGATGGCGGCCGCCCATCCCGAGCTGGACGTCGACGTCGAGCGGCGGGTCGTCGTACGGCGGGACGCGCGCGCCGGCGGGCGGGTCGGGGTGGTGTCCGGGGGCGGGTCCGGGCACGAGCCGCTGCATGCCGGGTTCGTGGGGTACGGGATGCTGTCGGCCGCGTGTCCCGGGGAGGTGTTCACCTCGCCGGTGCCCGACCAGATGGTGCGGGCGGCCGCGGCCGTGGACTGCGGCCAGGGGGTGCTGTTCGTCGTCAAGAACTACACCGGGGACGTGCTGAACTTCGAGATGGCCGCCGAACTCGCCGAGGAGGACGGCCTGCGGATCGAGCGCGTCCTGGTCGACGACGATGTCGCGGTGACCGACAGCCTGTTCACCGCCGGGCGCCGCGGCACCGGGGCCACCCTGTTCGTCGAGAAGATCGCCGGGGCGGCCGCCGAGGAAGGGGCGCCGCTGGAACGGGTGGCCTCGCTCGCCCGGCGGGTCGACGAGTGCTCACGGAGCTTCGGGGTGGCGCTGAGCGCGTGCACCACGCCCGCCAAGGGCAGCCCGACCTTCGACCTGCCGGACGGGGAGCTGGAGTTGGGCATCGGCATCCACGGCGAACCCGGCCGGGAACGGCGCCCGATGATGTCGGCGCGGGAGATCGCCGAGGTCGCGGTGGGCGCCGTGCTGGAGGAGCTCGCGCAGATCGGGCCGGCAGACGGTCCGGTGCTGGCCCTCGTCAACGGGATGGGGGCGACCCCGCTGCTGGAGCTGTACGGCTTCCACGCGGAGGTGGCGCGGGTGCTGGCCGAGCGCGGTGTGCCGGTGGCTCGGGCGCTCGTCGGCAACTACGTCACATCGCTGGACATGGCGGGGTGTTCGGTGACGCTGTGCCGGGCCGACGAGGAGCTGCTGCGGCTGTGGGACGCGCCCGTCCGCACAGCGGCGCTGCGCTGGGGTCTGTGAACGTATGGTGGCGGTGGGACCGGCCCGACGGGTGCGAGGCGAGGAGATCCGGTGCGTGACGCAGAGTTCTTCCGGCGCTGGATGGCGGCCGCCGCGACCGCGGTGGAACGGGAGGCGGACCGGCTGACCGAGCTCGACTCCCCCATCGGGGACGCCGACCACGGGAGCAATCTGCTGCGGGGCTTCACGGCCGTGCGCGCCGCCCTGGAGGCCGAGCCGACGGCCGCGGCGCCGGGCGCGGTGCTCCAGCTGGCCGGCAGGACGCTGATCTCCACGGTCGGCGGGGCGTCGGGACCGCTGTACGGGACGCTGCTGCGGCGCACGGGCAAGGCGCTCGGGGAATCGGCCGAGGTGTCCGACGCGGAGCTGCGCGCGGCCCTGCTCGAGGGGGTCGGGGCGGTGGCGCAGCTGGGCGGGGCGACGCCGGGCGACAAGACGATGCTGGACGCGCTGGTGCCGGGGGTGGCCGCGCTGGCCACGTCGTACGCGGCGGCCGGGACCGCGGCGGAGAACGGGGCGCTGGCGACGGTGCCGATGCGGGCGCGCAAGGGACGGGCCAGCTACCTGGGCGAGCGGAGCATCGGCCACCAGGATCCGGGGGCGACCTCGTCGGCGCTCCTGCTGGGGGCGCTGGCGAACGTGGCGGAGCCGGCGGGTGCGCGGTGACGGCCGAGCGGCAGGGGCCCGGCTCCACGCCCGACGCCGGCCCGGCCCTGGTCGGCATCGTGCTCGTGTCGCACAGCGCGCGGGTCGCGGAGGCGGTGGCCGAGCTGGCGCGCGAGCTGGCCGCCGGCGGACCCGTGGCTCCGGTGGCCGCGGCGGGCGGCACGGCCCTCGGCGGGCTCGGCACGAGCGCGGAGCGGATCGTCGCGGCCGCCCGGGAGGTGGACCGCGGCGCCGGGGTGGGCCTGCTGGCCGACCTGGGCAGCTCGGTGCTGACGGTGAAGGCCCTGCTGATGGAGGACGAACTCCCGCCGGGGTCGGCCCTGTTGGACGCGCCGTTCGTCGAGGGCGCGGTGGCGGCGGTGGTCACCGCGTCCACGGGAGCCTCCCTGGCGGCGGTCACGGCGGCCGCCGCGGAGGCGTACACCTACCACAAAGCCTGACACCCCTGAGGCTGCGCCTCGCACCTCTCATGCCTGCGCCTCGCCGGTCAGGCCGGACACCGCGAGCCCGGCCTGACCCCGAAAGAGATGGCCTAGGGCCGGCCGCGGAGGGTTTCGATCTCGCGGCGCTCGCGCTTCGTCGGGCGGCCCGCCCCCCGGTCGCGGATGCCGACCACGGCGGCCTCCACGGGCGTGGGCGGCGGCGGGCTGTTGTCGATCAGGCACTCGGCGGCGACGGGGGCGCCGACCCGCTTGGACACGGGCCGCTTGACGACGACGATCCGCTCGCGCCCCGCGTGGAAGAGCCGTACCTCGTCCCCCGCGCGCACGGGCTGCGCCGGCTTGGCGCGCTCTCCGTTGACCTTCACGTGGCCCGCCCGGCAGGCGGTCGCCGCGATCGAGCGGGTCTTGGTCAGGCGCACGGACCAGATCCACGCGTCGACCCGTACCGTGCCCGTTCCCGTTCCCTCATCAGCCATGCCCCGACTCTAGTGCTGTGACCAGAAAGGTCCACCGGGTCACGGCGCCCGGTACGGCACCTCGCCGCGTTGTCGGACCACGGAAGTACGTCCGGTACGGCCCGCGGCCCTCCGCCTTGCGATGCACCGCACCCGACACCGCGACCCGGCAAACCCTTCCGGCCACAGCACTAGCGAGCCGGGTGCGGTGGGCCGGAACGAGTTTTGGCAGATGCGCCAAGAAGTATGGCATCTGCCATGGAGATCAGGCCAAAAGAATTGCAAATGCGCCACACGTACCCATACGTTGTCGCCCATGCAGTCCTACACCATCGGACAGGCGGCGCGTCTGCTGGGCGTCAGCCCGGACACCGCTCGCCGCTGGGCCGACGCCGGCCGGGTCGTGACCCATCGCGACGAAGGCGGCCGACGCCTGATCGACGGACGCGACCTGGCCGCCTTCTCCGTCGAGGTGGGCCAGGGTGCCCACCTCGAGGACGGGGAGCCGTACACCTCGGCGCGCAATGCCTTTCCCGGCATCGTCACGGCCGTCGAACTCGGCCACGTGGCCGCCCAGGTCGAGATCCAGGCAGGTCCCCACCGCCTGGTCTCGCTGCTCACCCGTGAGGCCGTCGAGGAGCTCGGGCTGGAGGTCGGCATGCGGGCCACCGCCCGCGTGAAGTCCACCAGCGTGCACATCGACCGCACCTGATCCGGACGGCGCCGCCCGCCGTCCACCCGCGGTCCCCCGCACCACCCGCTCGGCATCACCGAACGTCCCCACCCGCTCCGCCCGTCACCGGCGCGGGTCACCACCGCGCGGTTCCGGCACCAGGCCGGCCGCCGACCCGACCGAGGAGCATCTGCTCATGTCCCCGTTCACGATCCGTCGCACCGCCGCCGCCGCGCTGACCGCCGCCCTGCTCGTGCCGCTGGCCGCGTGCGGCAAGGGCGAAGACGACAAGGCCGCCGCCGACCCCACCCCCGAGCCGAAGGCCGTGAACCTCACGGTGCTGGCCGCCTCCTCCCTCACCGACGTCTTCAAGACCGCGGGTGAGGAGTACCAGAAGACCCACCCCGGCACGAAGATCACCTTCTCCTTCGCCGGTTCGCAGGAGCTCGCGGCCCAGGTCAAGCAGGGCGCCCCGGCCGACGCGCTGGTCACCGCCGACACCAAGACCATGGACGGGCTGAAGGCCGATACCGGCGACGCCACGATCATCGCCAAGAACCGCCTGGTCATCGCGGCCACCAAGGCCAACCCGTTCAAGATCGACGAGCTCAAGGACCTCGCCGACACCAAGATCAAGGTCGTGCTCGCCGCGCCCGAGGTCCCGGTCGGCCGCTACAGCAAGCAGATCCTCGACGCCCAGAAGATCGAGGTGAAGCCGGTCTCCCAGGAGCCCAACGTGCGTGCCGTGCTGAGCAAGGTCGAGCTCGGTGAGGCCGACGCCGGTCTCGTCTACAAGACCGACTCCGCCAAGTCCGGCGACAAGGTCGTCACCGTGGACATCCCGGACGACCAGAACGCGGTGGCCTCCTACCCGGCCGCCACGCTGAAGCAGTCCAAGAACGCCACGGACGCGGCCGCCTTCGTAGCCTGGCTGAGCACCCCCGAGGCGCAGAAGATCCTTCAGGACGCGGGCTTCCAGAAGCCGTAACCGCCGTACGACCCACGCCCCTGAGGGGCTGCCTGTACCGGGGGGACAGGCAGGCCCTCTCGGCGTTCACGCACACGGACCCCCGGACCCACCACCGAACGCCCGCCACCCGCCACCTACGCTTCTCCCCGCATCCGACACCCGCAGCAGCCAGGAACCGTGATGAGCAGACTCCGCAGCCGAACCGGCACGCGCTCCGGCATGCGCGGCCGTACCCGTGCCCGCACCCGGCCCCCGTTGGCCCTCGCGGTCCCCGCGCTGCTCGCCGTCGCGTTCCTGCTGCTCCCGCTCGTCGGCATCCTCGTCCGTACCCAGTGGGGCGAGCTCGGCGATCACCTCACCAGCCCCGGCGTGGTCGAGGCCCTGAAGCTCTCGCTGCTGGTGTCCCTGTGGGCCCTGGCCCTCTCGCTGCTCCTCGGCGTACCGCTGGCCTGGCTGCTGGCCCGCGTCGAGTTCAAGGGCAAGGCCTTGGTCCGCTCCCTGGTCCTGCTCCCGATGGTGCTGCCGCCGACCGTCGGCGGTGTCGCCCTGCTCCTCGGCTTCGGCCGACGCGGACTGCTCGGGCCCTGGCTGGAGGGCACCTTCGGGATCACCCTGCCGTTCCACACCTCGGGCGCCGTCGTCGCGGCCACGTTCGTCGCCATGCCGTTCCTGGTGATCAGCCTCGAAGGCGCGCTCGGCGGTCTCAGGCAGAGCTACGAGGAGACCGCCGCCTCGCTCGGCGCCTCGCCGGTCCGGGTGTTCTTCACCGTGACCCTGCCCATGGTCGCCCCCGGCCTCGTCGCCGGCGCGGCGCTGACCTGGGCCCGCGCGCTGGGCGAGTTCGGGGCGACCATCACCTTCGCCGGGAACCTGCCCGGGACCACCCAGACCCTGCCGCTCCAGGTGTACCTGCTGCTGCAGGACAAGCCCGAGGCCGCCACCTCCGTCTCGCTGCTGCTCCTGGCGATCGCCATGGGTGTACTGATCGCCCTGCGCGGACGCTGGACGGGCACCCCGGTGGCCCGCGAGGCCGCTCCGGCGCCGGTCCCCGAGGAACCGCCCACCGAAGGCGCCCGCACCTCCGGCAGCGCCCGCACCACCAACGGCGTCGACGGTGTCGCGCCGCCCCACGGCAGCGGCCGCTGGCCCCTGCACGCCACCGTCACCGGCTTCAACGAGCTCACGCTCGATGCCGAACCCGGCACCACCATCGCCGTGGTCGGCGAGAACGGCGCCGGCAAGACCACCCTGCTGCGCGCCCTCCTCGGCCTCACCCCGCGGGCCCACGCCCAACTGCGGCTCGGCGACACCGACGTCACCGCCCTGCCCCCGCACGAGCGACAGGTGGCCTGGGTACCGCAGGACGGGGCGCTGTTCCCGCACCTGACCGCCGTGGCCAACACCGCGTACGGGCTGCGCGCCCGCGGGGTGCCGCGTGCGCAGGCCCGTCGCGAGGCCCTGGCCTGGCTGGACCGGCTCGGTGTGCTGCACCTCGCCGGCCGCAGGCCCGCCCAGCTCTCCGGCGGCCAGGCCCAACGGGTGGCGCTGGCCCGGGCGCTGGCCGCCCGCCCCCGGCTCCTCCTGCTGGACGAGCCGCTCGCCGCGCTCGACCAGACCACCCGGGCCCACGTGCGGCACACCCTGCGGACCCACCTGGCGGGCTTCGGCGGGGTCTGCCTCATCGTCACGCACGACCCCGTCGAGGCGGTGTCGCTGGCCGACCGGGTCCTCGTACTGGCCGACGGCCGCGCCCTGCAGGACGCACCGCCCACCGAGGTGACCCGGCACCCGCGTTCCCCGTGGGTGGCCCGCATGCTCGGCCGCAACGCCTGGCCGGGCACGGCGTCGGCCGACGGGCTCACCCTCGCGGCGGGCGGCCGGCTCGTGGTCGCCGAGACGCTGCCCGAGGGCGCGCAGGCGCTGGCGATCATCGCTCCGGAGGCGGTCTCCGTGCACACGGACCGGCCGGGCGGCAGCCCCCGCAACGTCTGGCCGGGCACCGTACGGGAGATCACCGCGGTCGGCAGCCGGCTGCGGGTGCTGGTCTCCTCGGACACCGCGCCCGATCTGGTCGCCGAGATCACCCCCGACGCGGCGGCCGAACTGGGCCTCGTGGACGGCGCCGCGGTGTGGACGAGCGTGAAGGCCACCGAGGTCGCACTGGTACGCCTCTGACGGCGCGGGTCCCAGGGTCCTGGGCCCGGTGGGGACCCGATAGGCCCGGCAGGTCCGGCAGGGACCGGTCCGGGTGTCCGGCAGGCGTTCCACCCGGCTCTCAGGCGGCGTCCTCCGGGGCCACCAGCTCGAACTCGCACCACACGCACTTCCCGCCGCCCCTGGGCTCCACCCCCCACTCGTCCGCGAGCCCGTCCACCAGCATCAGCCCGCGCCCCGACACCGCCCAGTCGCCCGCCTCGCGCCGCCTCGGCAGGGCGCTGCTGCTGTCCTCCACCTCGATCCGGATCCGGCCCTGCGCCGTGAGCCGCATGCTGACGTGACCGCCGCCCTCCGTGTGGACCAGGGCGTTGGTCATCAGCTCGTCCGCCGCCAGTTCGATCTCGTCGGCCCGGTGCCGCGCGCCCCAGGCCGCCACCGCCGCCCGGATCAGGTGCCGGGCCAGCGCCGGGGCCTTCGTGTCGCCCGGCTCCAGTCGTTGCTGCAGCGGACCGCCGCCGCGCGCGGTCGGGGTGCCGCGGCGGCGCAGGACGAGCATGGCCATGTCGTCCCCGCCGCCCGAGTCGCCGACCAGGTCGCACAGCACGTCGGCGAGTTCCTCCACGTCGATCGGGCCGCTGTGGACCGCGGCCAGCAGCTCCCGCATGCCGCTGTCCGGGTCGGCGCCGGGGCGTTCGATCAGGCCGTCGGTGCACAGCAGCAGGGTGTCCCCGGGGTGCAGTTCGAGGCTGGTGACGGGGTAGCCGGAGCCGGTTCCGGACTGCTCTCGGGGCGGCAGGCCGAGCGGCAGCCCGCCGGCCACCTGGACCCGGTGGACGCTGCCGTCGCCGCGCCGCACGACCGGATCGAGGTGCCCGGCGCGGACCAGCCGGGCCATCCCGGTGGTGAGGTCCACCTCGGCGTAGGTGCAGGTGGCGAAGCGTTCCGTCTCCAGCTCGCGCAGGAAGGCCGAGGCCCGGGCCATCGCCGCGCCCGGCGTGTGCCCCTCGACGACGTAGGCGCGCATCACGATGCGCAGCTGCCCCATGACGGCGGCCGCGTCCGTGTCGTGGCCCTCGACGTCGCCGATCATCACCCCGACCCGGCCCTCGCCGAGCGGGACCACGTCGTACCAGTCACCGCCGATGTCCCGCCCCATCCGGGCGGACCGGTACCGTACGGCGATCCGCGCGCCCGGCACGTCCGGGATCCGGCGGGGCAGCATGGCCCGCTGGAGTCCCTCGGCCAGGTCGTGCTCCTGCTCGAAGAGGATGGCCCGCTGGAGGCTCTGCGCGACCCCGCTGCCGAGCGCCATCAGCAGGTTCCGTTCCTCGGCGGTGAACTCGCCCTCCCGTGTGTAGAGCAGCCCGAGCGCTCCGATGGGTCGTCCCTGGGCGATCAGCGGAAGGTAGACGCCGCTGCGGACGGACAGCGGCTCGATGTACGGCCACAGGTCCGGGTAGCGGTGCTGGAACTCCTCCCGGGAGACGAGGATGACCGACTGCATGGTGCGTACGGCCTCGCTCATCGGGAGCCGCGCGTCGATCCTCGTGTACTCGATCTCGGGCACGTACGAGCCGAGCTGCCCCTCCGCGACGAGGTGGATGCGGCCGCCGTCGACGACGCCCAGCATCACGCTGACCGCGCCGAGGTGTCCGAGGGCCTGCGGGTCCTTGAGGATGTCGGTCACGTCGTTGACGGTGCGGGCGTGGGCGAGGATGGCGGTGGTCCGCTCCACGACGCCGGTCATCCGGCGCCGCCCCTCGATCTCCTCGCCGCCGGCACCGGGCTCACCGGGGTCGTGGGCTGCGTCGCGGAGGATCCCGATGACGCGGTACGGGCGACCGGACGGGTCCCGCAGGATGTGTCCCTGGATATGGGTCCAGGTCGGTGAACCGTCGCGCGCGCGGCTGCGGACGTACGCCCCGTAGTGGCTCCGGCCGTCCTTGATCGCCTGCGCGACCCGGGTGTCGAGCCGGGCCTCCTCACCGGGTGCCAAGCGGCTCCGGAGTCCGCCGGGGGTCCCGTCGTACTCGTCCGGGCGCAGGTCGAGCACCTCGAGGGCGGTGGGATCGAGGTACATCCGTCCGCCGTCGAGGTCCCAGTCGAAGGTGCCCATGCGGTTGAGCGCGAGGCTGGTGTCCGGCCTCGCCGGCCAGCCGACGGCGGGTTTCTCTGCCCTACGGGCCATGCAGCCAGGGTCTCACTCCCGCCTGCCGGTGTCCCTGCGGGAGCCTCGGGCACCCTCCGTGCCCGGTCCGACACGCCGCAGGTCGGGCCATGGGGCCGAGGCACCGGCGGGCCGGGCGGCTCAGTGCCGTGTGTCGTCCGGCAGGGCCGCGTCATGGACCAACAGGGCGATCTGGACCCGGTTGTTGAGGTCGAGCCGGGTCAGGATCCGGGACACGTGGGTCTTCACCGTGGGCAGTGCCAGGTGGAGGTCCCGTCCGATCTCCGCGTTGGACAGGCCGCGCCCGACCGCCAGGGCCACCTCGCGTTCGCGCTCGGCCAGCAGCGCCGGCCGGGCACGGGCCGAGGTCGCCCGGGTGTCCCGGCCCGAGTCGCCCGCCACCCGGTCGATGAGCCGGCGGGTGACGGCCGGGGAGAGCACCGGGTCGCCGGCGGCCACCGTCCGGATGGCCGTCACGATCTCCTGCGGCGGGGTGTCCTTGAGGAGGAACCCGGCCGCTCCGGCCCGCAGCGCCCGCAGGACGTGCGCGTCGGTGTGGAAGGTGGTCAGGACCAGCACCTCCGGAGCTCCGGGCAGCGCCCGGAGCCGCTCGGTGGCGGCCAGCCCGTCGACGCCGGGCATCCGGATGTCCATCAGCACCAGGTCGGGGCCGTGCGCGGCGACCAGTGCGGGCACCTCCGCCCCGTCCGCGGCCTCCGCGACCAGCTCGCTGTCCGGAGCGCCGCCCAGCATCAGGCGCAGCCCGGCCCGGACGATCGCGTCGTCGTCGACCAGCAGCAGGCGGATCACCGGCGCCTCGTCTCCCGTCTCTCGTCCCGTCCTTCGTGCCCCGGGTCCGGGTCCCGTCCTCGTCCCCCGGTCAGCCCTGCCAGGGTAGCCAGGCCCGTACCCCGAACCCTCCGTCGGCCGGTAGGGCCGTCAGGTTCCCGCCGGCCAGCCGGGCGCGTTCGGCCAGCCCGATCAGTCCCTGCCCGCCGCCTTCGGCCGGCCCGGGGGCCGCGCCGGGGGCCGGATCCGGTCCGGGTGGCCGGGTGTTGCGGACCTCCACCGTCAGCCCGTCGCCCGGGCCCCCGGTCACCCTTACCTCGGCGGCCGAACCGGGCGCGTGCTTGCGTACGTTGGTCAGCGCCTCCTGCACGATGCGGTACGCCGTACGCCCCACCAGGGCGGGTGGCGCGGCCCCTTCGGGCGGTCCGGCCAGGTCGATCGGTCCGCCCGCGGCCCTGGCCTCGGCCACCAGGCGGGGCAGGTCCGCCAGTTCCGGCTGCGGTCGCTCGCCGCCCTCCGCGATCCCGGTACCCGGCCCCGCCCGGAGTACGCCGATCACCTCGCGCAGGTCGTGAAGCGCCAGGTGGGCGCTCTCGCGCATCACCCCGGCGGCCCGCTCGATCTCCGCCCGCGGGGCGCCGGGATTGAACTCCAGGGCGCCCGCGTGCACGCTGAGCAGCGACAGCCGGTGGCCGAGTACGTCGTGCATCTCGCGGGCGATCTCTTCGTCCGCTTCCTCGCCCCCGACGGCTACGAGATCTACAGCTACCTCGTCATGATCGCCCTCGGTCTCGCGGTGGGCGCCGCGGGCGACACGCTCTCCCGCCGAGGCCGCGGCTGATCCTCGCTCCGCCGCGCGCCGGTCCGTGACGGTGCCTCCTCCCCGCGCGGGGAGGAGGCACCGTCATGGGCGGGGGCGGTCAGCTTTCCTGGGCGGGGGCCTCGGGCTCGGGCCGCTGGGGGGCCGTCCGGGCCGGTTCCGGCTTCGGCTGCGGCGCTGCCGACGGCGGAGCGGACGGGGGTGCGGCCGAGGTCTGCGGACGCGGCGCGGAAGACCTGGGAGTCGCGGCGACCGTGGGAGATGCCGGAGCCGCTGTGGTCGCGGGAGCGGACTTCGGCGTCGGTGACTGCGCGGTAGGCGCGGAGGGCGGCGTCGAAGGTGTCTGCGAGGCCGGCTTCGAGGGCGACTTCGACTCGGCGGACGACTCCGAGGGGGACGCCTTCGGTGACTCGGCCGGGGTCGTCTTCGGTGACTCCGACGGAGTCGGCTTGGGTGACTCGGAGGGAGACTTCTTCGGTGACTCCGACGGAGACGGCGACGGCGACTTCGAGGGCGACTCGGACGGCGACTTCGAGGGCGACGTGGAGGGGGACTTCGACGGGGACTCCGAAGAAGACTTCGAGGGCGACGTCGACGGGGACTTCGACGGGGACTTCGACGGTGTCGGCGAGGTCCCGGACGGGGTCGGCCTCGGCGAGGTCCCTGACGGGCGCGGGTTCGTCACCGTCGGGGTCGGCGTGAGCGGCGGCGTCGGGACGGGCGGCGGCGGAATCGGCCGGTCGGGCTTGGGCTTGCCCTGGTGGTCGCCCTTGGGGCGCTCGTACCACTGGTTGTCACGGTGGTCGTAGATCACGATCTTGTTGATGACGGTCGGCGCCGGTGCGATGGCCACCACCTTCGTCGGCTGGTAGGAGGGCCACGTCTGTCCGAAGCGCTTCGGGGCGGCCTTCAGCGCCACCGGCGGACCCAGCGGGTTCCCGCACGCGCAGCGCACCCGCGGCACGCCCCGGTCATCCACCAGCACGGCCGTCCCGGCCTGCAGCACCGCCTGATAAGGGACGAGCTTGCCGTCCCGGTAGCTGTTGTTCGTCACCCGGGTGTCCATCCGCAGCTGCACCGAGGTGAGCGAGCGGAGGTAGCCGGGAACGGCGGCCGGCTGGATGCCGAGCCCCGAGGCGAAGGCCGCGTTCTTGGCGGGGTCCGCACCGAGCGATCCGATCAGCTTCTCGACGTCACAGCTGGCGACGTTCCTGGTGCCGCCGTACACGCCCGGCGCGGAGCCGCTGACGCTGCGGGTGCCCACCGGCCCGGTCGGGCTGGCGCTCGGACTGACCTGGGCGGTGCCCGTGCCCTGGGGAGAGGGTGGTGGGCTCTCCGGCGGGGGCGGCGCGTCCTTCACCACCGTGGACTCGGTGAAGGGGTCGGGCCCGGAGGCGGCGACCGGCTGCAGGAACACCTCGCCCCCGGCGTTGTCGGTGGTCCCGCTCGGCCGGGTGAGGACCACGGCCAGCGCCACGACCGCCGCCACCGCGACCAGCGCGGTGGCCAGCCGTGGCACGGAGCGCCACCAGGGACCGTTCGCCGGTCCCTGACCCGGGCCACTCGGGCCTGCCGGGCCTCCGGGCCCACCCGGCGGCGCCGGAGGCGGCGGTGGCGGAGGCCCCTGCTGCCCGCCCGAGAGCGGGCCGGAGGGCGGCCCGGTGGGGCGTTCCGAAGACGGCGGTCGGCCGGACGGTTGTGTGGTCACGGGCTCTTCTTCCCAGGAGGAGTGAGTTCCCCGGGGACCATTGTGTGCGCCGTCCGGGTGGTGCCCGCAAGCCGAGGGTGTCACGGTGGCAGGGTGAGTCCGACGCCAGGATCGTCATCGTCGGGGGGCTCCGCGAGGGCATGGCGGGACGCCCTCGTCGCCGTCGTCGCGGGCTTCGTGGTGATGGCCGTGGTCGCCGCCGCCGGGCTGTTGTGCGCGGGCGCGGGCGACCTGCCGGGCGGTGCGTTCCCGCATGTGGTCGCCGCCGTCGTGGTGATGGCGGCGGGCGGTTCGCTGGAGGTGTCGGGCGGTGCCGGTTCGCTGGCGGGGGCCGAGGTGAGTCTCTCGGTGGTCCCCCTCTCGGTGAGTCTGGCCGGCGCCCTGATCACCGGCTACCTCTTCCTGCGCCCCCTGCACAACCGGGCCGTGGCTCGACCCCGCGAACTCCTCGGCCGTGCGCTCCCGTTGGTCGTGCTCTGGCTGCTCGCCCTGACCGGGGCCGCCTTCCTCGCCCGCGAGACCTTCGGCATCTCCACCGGTGACTCCCCCATCGGGACCATCACCGAACTGCTGGACTCCGCGCCCACGGTGGGTTTCCAGGCCGACCTGCCGGCCACCCTCCTGTACGGACTGCTCTGGATCCTGGGCCTGTTGCTGATCGCCCTGCTGGTCTCGCGCCGCGCCCCGCTCCCGGCCCGGCTGGTCCGCTTCCACTCGGCGCTGCGCCCGGCGGCCTTCGCCACGATGCTGCTGCTCCTCGCCTACGTCGTCCTCGGCATCGGGGTCGGTGTGGTCGTGGCCGCCACCCAGGGCCATACCGATCGGACCCTGGCCGTGATCCTGCTCGGGCTGCCGAACCTCGTCTGGCTCGCGCTCACCCTGGGCTTCGGCGGCGCCTGGGAGGGCAACGTCGAGGGACCCTTCGGGCTGCCGATGCCACAGTTGCTGGACCAGGTCCTGCGCGGCTCCGACCCGTCCCGGATCGACGTCTCCGCGCTCGCGGAACAGGACTCCCGGGCGTGGTGGCTGGTGGTGGTGGCCGCCGTCCTGCTGCTCGGCACGGGCGTCCTGGCCGCCGTACGCTCCCCCGCCCACGTCCGCCCCTGGCAGCACGCCCTCCACCTCGGCGTGGCCCTGGCCCTGGCGACCCTGGCGGTCTGCCTGCTGGGCCGGATCCAGGCGCAGTTCGGCCTCTCCCTGCTGGGCATCGGTGAGGTGGACGGCCTCGGCGGCCAGGTGCGGCTGGATCCCGTGCTGTGGCGCAATGTCGGGCTCGGGCTGCTGTGGGGCGCGGTGGCGGGCTTCCTGGGCGCCCTGCTGGCCCGTCCGCTCCACCGTGGTGGCCGGGTCGACGCACCGGCCACCACGACCGACGGGGCGCCGCAGTAGGACGGTCGGCACGACGTCCGAACGGGTTTCGCGGACCGGAAACGGATCGAGCCGTACCGGAGCGGATCAGGCCGTCCTGCCGGACGTCGGCGGGTCGAACACCGGGAGCGCCCATGACGGCACCGGCGGCGGGGCGGGCAGGTCGGCTCGCGCGGCCTGCGCCGCCTCGCCGTCGCCGGGCAGCCCGGTCGTCGGCGGTCGGCCGCCCTCTCCCGCCCGCCGCAGGGCCCCGGTGAACTCCAGACAGCTGTTCCACCGGTCGTCCGGCGACTTCGCCAGCGCCTTCGCCAGTACCTCGTCGACCGCCTCCGGCAGGTCCGGCCGCCGCGAGCTCAGCGGGGGCGGCGCGTCGTACTGGTGGGCCCACAGCAGGGCGATGTCGTCGTCCCGCTGGAAGGGCGGTTCCCCGGCGAGGGCCTCGTAGACGACGCACCCCAGGCTGTAGACGTCGCAGCGGCCGTCGACGGGCTTGCCGGAGATCTGTTCCGGCGCCACGTAGGTCACGGTCCCGACGAACTGCCCGTCGGTCGTGAACCCGGTCAGGGACAGCGATTTCTTCGTCAGTCCGAAGTCCGTGAGGTAGGCGTGTTCCGGGTGGTCCCGGTCCGTGCCCGGCGCGATCAGGATGTTGCCCGGTTTCACGTCCCGGTGGACCAGGTCGTGGGCGTGTGCCGCGTCCAGCGCGGAGGCCACCTGGCCGGCGATCCGCGCGACCGTCGCCACCGGCAGCGGGCCCGTCCGGTCCAGCATCACCCGCAGGTCAGGTCCCTCGACGAGGCGCATGGCGATGTAGAGCAGCCCGTCCGCCTCCCCCGCTTCGAACACGGGCACGATGTGCGGGTGCTCGATGGTCGCGGCCACCCTCGACTCGTGGGCGAAGCGCTGCCTGAAGGTGTCGTTCCGGGCCAGCTCGGGAGCCAGCAGTTTCAGTGCCACCCGCCGGTCGAGGCGCAGGTCCCGTGCCTCGTAGACGACGGCCATGCCGCCGCGCCCGATCTCGCTCTCCACCAGGTACCCGGCGATCTGCTGCCCGCGCAGGTCGGTGGGGGACCCGCCGGCGGGCTCCGCGCGTTCCTCGGCCACCGTCAGTCGCCTCCGGGGTCGCGGGTGTCCACGATCCGGGTCGGGTCATGGGAACCCGACCGGTCGGACTGCTCCCCGGGCCGTTCGCGCGGGACTCCGACCGCGTCGGTCGGGGTCCGTTCCCTGCGTACGGCGTCTTCGCCGCCCGGATGCACCTCCGTGGGCGGCACCTCCGTGGGGGGCGGCGGCCGGCCCCCGGGTTCGGGCGCGGCGGGGGCCCCCGGTCCGGCGACGACCGCGTAGGTCGTCATACGGTCCCCGTCGTCGTACAGCCACCGGCCCGAATTCTCGTCGTAGAGCCACACCGACTCGCCGTCGATGACCACTCCGGCCCGCAGTCCGCGTACGGAGCGGCGGAAGGCATCGGTGTCGATCCGGCCCGAGGCGAGCTCGTCCACGGCCCGCCGGTAGCGTTCCAGCGCCTCGGAGCCCCGGGTCAGCAGCGGCCGCGGGTCCTCGGAGCGGACCGGGGGCCGTCCGCCGGCCGTCGGCGGCGGGTGCGGCACGGCGACCAGGAGCCGTCCGTCCACCCAGGCGGACCAGCCGTTGGCGCACAGGACCTCCCCCCACTCCCCGCGCCGGGACAGCAGTTGCACGGGCAGGAACGGGTCCAGGGGCACGGTCGGCCGGGAGACGTCGGGGCTCTCCCAGGCGGACAGCCCCTCCTGTGGCACCACATGGGTGGGCCGGAAGTCCGCCACCTCGCCTCCGGGGTATCCCAGCGGGCTGCTCATGAGGCCTACTTCCGCATGATGGTCGGCTCGTGGCGGCGCAGCAGCCGGACGACCAGCACGCCGAACAGCACGGACAGGACGACGAGCATGCCCATCTCGAGGAGCCACAGGTGGGCCTCGTGGTCGAACAGCGGATCCTGGGTGATCTTGCCGGGCACGATCGCCCCGAGGTCGATGGTGCCCGCCATCGCTCCCATGGCCCACCGGGCCGGTACGAACCAGGCCAGCTGTTCGATGACGGGGACGCCGGTGAGTTTCAGCAGGGAGCCGCAGAAGACGACCTGGACGATCGTGAGGAGGACCAGCAGCGGCATGGTGACCTCCTCCTTGGTCACCAGGGCGGAGATCAGCAGGCCGAGCAGCATCGCGGTGAGGGACAGCAGGGCGACGGCGAGAGTGATCTCGATCAGTGGTGGCATGAAGTTGCCCCGGCCGCCGGGGGCGTTGATGGTGACTCCGGCGAGGCCGACGAGGGTGAGGACCACGGCCTGGGCGACGGTGATCGCGCCGAGGACCACGACCTTGGACATCAGGTAGGCCGACCGGGACAGGCCGACGGAACGCTCGCGCTGGTAGATGACGCGTTCCTTGACGAGTTCGCGCACCGCGTTGGCGGCGCCGATCAGAACTCCGCCCACGCACAGGATGAACAGGGCGTTCAGGGCCGTCTCGGCGTTGAGGGTGTTGCCGGCCAGTGCGCGGGTCATGGCGCCCATGACGAACGGCAGCGCGACCATGATGGCCAGGAAGGTGCGGTCGGACCGGAGCACGGCGGTGTACCGGCGGATCAGGGTGGAGAGCTGGGAGCCCCAGCTCTGGGCCTTGGGCCGTGGCTGCGGCGGGACGCCGGCGGCCCGTTCGGCCTGGGACGTGAGCGGGGGTCGGCCGGCGGCGACGTCGATGTGGCGGCGCTGCAGCGGCGAGGCCCGGTATTCCCCGGCCCAGTCGCGGTCGCGCTGGTTCTCGAATGCTTCGAAGGCCTCGGGCCACTGGTCGAAGCCGAAGAAGTCGAGGGCCTCCCCGGGGGCGCCGAAGTAGGCGATGCGCCCACCGGGCGCGAGGACCAGCAGGCGGTCGCAGCCTTCGAGGTTGAGCACGCTGTGGGTGACGACGATGACCGTGCGGCCGTCGTCCGCGAGGTCGCGCAGCATGTTCATCACCGAGCGGTCCATTCCGGGGTCGAGTCCGGAGGTGGGCTCGTCCAGGAAGAGCAGGGACGGCTTGGTGAGCAGTTCCAGGGCGACGGAGACGCGTTTGCGTTGGCCGCCGGAGAGGCTGTGGATGGGCAGGTCGGCGCGTTGTTCGAGGCCGAGTTCACCGATCACCTCGTCGACCCGGGCCTGGCGTTCGGCCTTGGCGGTGTCCTGCGGGAAGCGCAGTTCGGCGGCGTAGGTGAGGGCGCGCCGGACGGTGAGCTGGGAGTGCAGGATGTCGTCCTGCGGGACGAGGCCGATACGGCTGCGCAGCTCGGCGTAGTCGCGGTAGAGGTCGCGCCCGTCGTACAGGACGGTGCCCCGGTCGGCGGGGCGCAGGCCGGTCAGTGCGCCGAGCAGGGTGGATTTGCCGGCTCCGCTGGGGCCCACGACGGCGAGCAGGCATTTGGCGCCGACCGGGAAGGAGACCTGGTCGAGGAGGGTCTTGCGGCCGCGGTCGACGACGACGGTGAGGCCCTGTACGTCGAGGGAGACCTCGCCGGTGTCCACGTACTCCTGGAGCTGGTCGCCGACGAGGCAGAAGACCGAGTGGCCGATGCCGACGATGTCGCCTTCGGTGACGGGAGTGGCCCGGGTGACGGCGGCGCCGTTGAGGTAGGTGCCGTTGTGGCTGCCGAGGTCGAGGATCTCGTAGCTGCCGTCGGCGAGGGCGTGCAGTTCGGCGTGCCGGCGGGACACGGTGAGGTCGTCGACGACGAGGTCGCTGTCGGGGGCTCGGCCGATGCGGACGGTGGTACGGACGGGCAGCGGTCGTACGGTCGTCGGCTGCCGGAAGGTACCGGTCATGGACGGGTTCGCGACCTGGGACGGCCGGCCGGTGCCCGCCGCGGGGGGTGGCGGGGGTGGTGGCGGAGGCGGGGGCGCCGCCGGGGGCGCGGCGCCGATGACGGCGGCGCGCGGCCCGTCGTCGACGCTGCCGAAGCGCAGTTCGGTGCCTACGCCGACGCTCCACTCGTGGACCCGGTGGCCGTCGGCGTAGGTGCCGTTGGTGCTGCCCTCGTCCTCCAGCGTCCAGTGGTCGCCGTCCGGGCGCAGGATCGCGTGGTGCCAGGAGACGCGGGCGTCGTCGAGGCAGATCTCGCAAAGGGGGTCCCGACCGACGTGGTAGATCCGGTCAGGATCCATCTCGGTGGCGCCCCAGTCGGTCACGAGGACGAGCTGGGGCGCGGTCGGCACACCGGGGCGCTGGACCATGACCAGATTTTCCCACGATCCCGAAGGTCCGGCACCGGTCGGGCATCGTCGCAGGTCAGAGCCCTCTTATGGGTAATGACAACGGTCCCCGTTGCAGCCTTTGCCGATCCCGCCGGGGTGCGCTTCACTTCACGCGACGGAACCGAACACACGGGTGCCGCGACGAGACGGGGGACGCCATGAGTGGGCACGACCACGCGCACGACGGCCACGGACACGGACCCGGGTCGGATGGCCACGGCCACGGACCCGGAGGGCACAGCCACGGCGTGTCGGCGGACGCCGACCGGCGCTGGCTGGCAATCGCGCTCGCCCTGATCGGCGGGTTCATGGCCGTCGAGGTGGTCATCGGTGTCATGGCCAACTCGCTGGCCCTGATCTCGGACGCGGCCCACATGCTGACCGACGCCGTCTCGATCGTCCTGGCGCTGATCGCCATGCGGCTGGCCGCGCGCCCCGCCCGCGGCGGTTTCACGTACGGCCTCAAGCGGGCGGAGATACTCTCCGCCCAGGCGAACGGGCTGACGCTGATCCTGCTGGCGCTCTGGTTGGCGTACGAGGCCGTGCGGCGGCTGATGAACCCGCCGCCCGTGGAGGGCGGGCTCGTCGTGGTGACGGCGCTCGCGGGTATCGTCGTCAATGTGGCCGCGGCCTGGTGCATCTCCCGGGCGAACCGTTCCGCGCTCGTCGTCGAAGGCGCCTACCAGCACATCCTGAACGACCTGTTCGCCTTCATCGGGACCGCGATCGCCGGTGTGATCGTGCTGACCACCGGTTTCCGGCAGGCGGACGCGATCGCCACGCTGGTCGTGGTGGTGCTGATGCTCAAGGCGGGATACGGGCTGGTCCGCGAGTCCGGCCGGATCCTCCTGGAGGCCTCTCCGGCCCATGTGGACCCGGACGCGGTCGGCGACCGGCTGGCCGGGCACCCGCCCGTCACCGAGGTGCACGACCTGCACATCTGGACGATCACCTCGGGTCAAGCGGCGCTGTCCGCGCACGTGCTGGTGGAGCCGGCGGGCGACTGCCACGCGGTCCGCCGGGACCTGGAGGCGCTGCTCGACAAGGAGTACGGGATCACGCACACCACCCTCCAGGTGGATCACGCGCAGGACTCCCTCCTGACGGTCGGCCGCACGGGCGGCGGCGCGTCCGACGCGCACTGCGCGGACTCGCACGGTCCCGTCCACCGGCAGGGACCGCACGACCACTGACGGCGGAACGCGTACCGCACGTCATTGGCACGGGTCCGTACGGGGCATGGATGGACCCATGACGCACAAACGCAGTGCCGGACTGCTCCTCTTCCGGCGGACCGGTACGGAGGCGGAGCCCGGTGTCGAGGTACTCCTCGGACACATGGGCGGCCCGCTCTGGGCCGGGCGGGAAGCCGGTGGCTGGGCCATCCCCAAGGGTGAATACGGACCGGAGGAGACTCCGCGGGACGCGGCCCGCCGGGAATTCACCGAGGAGATCGGGCTGCCCCCGCCGGAGGGCGCGTACCTGCCGCTGGGCGAGGTGCGGCTGACCAGCGGAAAGCTGGTGACCATCTGGGCGGTGGAGGCGGATCTCGACCCCGCGCTGATGGTGCCCGGGACCTTCTCGATGGAGTGGCCGCCGCACTCCGGGAACGTCCAGGACTTCCCGGAGCTGGACCGGGTGGCCTGGTTTGCTCCGACACCGGCGCAAAACATGCTGATCCCCTCCCAACTCCCCTTCCTGGAGCGACTGTTGGGTCTCCTGAAGGTTTGACCCACACTTGCACTTGCCAACACCCTTACCTGCATGGACATTGCACACATGACGAACGTCGTGCTGGTGGGAACCTTGGACACCAAGGGTGTGGAGTACGGCTGGCTGCGCGAGAGGCTGCTGCGCGCCGGCGTCGAAGTGGTACTGGTCGACACAGGAATCATGGGCGAACCCCGGGTGCCCGCCGACGTCCCACGTGACGCGGTGGCCCGGGCAGCGGGAACGGAACTGTCGGAACTGCGCACGGCCGCCGACCGGGGTGCGGCCGTGACCACCATGGCGAGGGGCGCGGAGGCGACCCTCTTACGCCTGCACGACGAGGGCCGGCTGCACGGGGTGCTCGCCATCGGCGGCAGCGGCGGCACCTCCATCGCCACCCGGGCGATGCGCGCCCTGCCGTTGGGCGTACCCAAACTGATGGTCTCGTCCATGGCGTCCGGCGACGTCCGCCCCTACGTGGGCTCCTCGGACATCACCATGATGTACAGCGTGGTGGACATCGCGGGGATCAACAGCGTCTCCGCACCGATCCTGGCGAACGCCGTGGCGGCGATCACCGGGATGGCCCGGTCCTACGCCCGCACCTCCCCGGAGAGCCGCCCGCCCCGGCTGGGCACGGGCGGCCGCCCCCTGATCGCGGCGAGCATGGCGGGCGTGACCACGGCCGGGGTGGACGCGGCGCGCGAGCGGCTGACGGAACTCGGCTACGAGGTCCTGGTCTTCCACGTCAGCGGCACCGGCGGCCGCACCCTGGAGACCCTGGCCGGCCAGGGAGTGTTCGCCGGCGTCCTCGACCTCACCCTCAGCGAGCTCGCCGACGACCTGTGCGGGGGCATCCTCAGCGCGGGCCCCGACCGGCTCAGCGCGGCCGGGCGGGCCGGAGTCCCGCAGGTGGTGAGCCTGGGGGCGCTGGACATGGTGAAGTTCGGCCCGCTGGAGAGCCTGCCCCGGCAGGTCCGCGACCGGGGCGTCCACGTCCACAATCCGTCCATCACCGTGACCCGTACGACCCCGGCCGAGTGCGCGGAACTCGGCCGCCGGGTCGCCGCCAAACTGCGCGTGGCGAACGGACCCACGGCGGTCTGCGTCCCGCTCCGTGGACTGTCCACGCTCGGCGCACCGGGCGGGCCGTACCATGACGCCGGCGCGGACCGGGCCTTGTTCTCGGCGCTGCGCCAGGGCCTGCGGGGAAGTGCCACCAGGCTCTACGACTACGACACGCACATCAACGATCCGGCCTTCGGGCAGGCGGCGGCCGACCGGCTGCACGCCATGATCGGCGCGCTGTCGGCCGCGGCCTGAGCCAACCGCCGTGGTGGGGAACCGGCCACGGCGGAAACCACGTCCCTTGGGGCGTCCGGTCCGGGGAGGCCGGCGGACACCGGTCCCGGACCGGTCGTCCGAGCGAATGCGGCGGCGCCACACGGCAGGCAGGGGGCGGGAACGATGAAGGACACGAGGGCGGCATGGTCGGTCCCCGGTTACACCGAGGTCCGTGAGCTCGGCTCGGGCGGCAGCGGCCGCGTGGTGCTCGCCGTCCACGACGGTACGGGCACCCCGGTCGCGGTGAAGTACCTCAGCGACCGGCTGCGCCAGGATCCGGCCTTCGTCGGCGAGTTCCGGGCCGAGGCCCGCCTCCTGGGCGGGCTGCAGACCCCGTACGTGGTCAGGCTCTACGAGTACGTGGAGGCGTCCGGCGGCGCCGCCATCGTCATGGAGCTGGTGGACGGGATCTCCCTGCGCGCCCTGCTGAAGCAGTCCGGGCGGGCCGACGCCGAAGCCGCGCTGGTGGTCCTCAAGGGCTCCCTGCTGGGGCTCGCGGCGGCGCACCGGGCGGGCGTGGTCCACCGCGACTACAAACCGGAGAACGTGCTGGTCGCGCCGGACGGCTCGTCGAAGCTGGTGGACTTCGGGATCGCGGCGAACCGGGGCAGCACGCCCGGCGTGGCCGGCACCCCCGCCTACATGGCTCCCGAGCAGTGGCAGGGCCGGCCGGCCTCGCCCGCGGCCGACGTGTACGCGGCGACGGCGACCTTCTTCGAGTGCCTCACCGGCCGCAAGCCCTTCGACGGGGAGAACTTCGCCGAGCTCGCCGTCCAGCACATCGAGGCACCGGTACCGGAGACCGAGGCGCCCGAGCCCGTACGTCCGTTGATCCGGCGCGGCCTCGCGAAGGCGCCGGAGCAGCGGCCGGAGAACGCCGAGGCGTTCGTGGCCGAGCTGGAGGGCGTGGCGCTGGCGGCGTACGGGCCCGAGTGGGAGGAGCGCGGACAGCGCAAGCTGGCGGCGCTGGCCGCCCTGCTGCCGCTGCTGTTCCCTTCGGCGGGCGGCTCGGCGGCGGGTACCACGGCGGTCGCCACGACCACGGTGCCCAGCGGTTCCGGCTGGGCACCGGGCCGTCGCGGTTGGCTCGCGGCGGGTGTGGCGCTGGTGCTGGGAACCGTGCTGGTCCTGACGACGGACGCGATCGGCGCGGCCCCGGACGCGGCCTCGGCGGTGAGCGCCTTCGCCACGACGAGCGCGGCCCCGCCCGGCTCGGCCTCGCCGAGCCCGAGCCCGAGCGAGTCCGCCTCCCCTTCGCCGAGTCCGAGCCCCTCCGCGTCCCCGAGCCCTTCGCCGTCCGCGTCCGCGTCGCCGTCCGCTTCTCCGTCCTGGTCGACGAGCCCCACCCCGCAGCCGACGGTGAGCTCGTCACCCACGCCCACGCCGACCCCGGCACCGACGCCCACGCTGAAGGTCACGGACGTCTCCGTGTCGCTCAAGACCGGGGTCTACCGGGGCGACGCCACCATCTCGGTCACCTCCCAGGGCACCGGTTCGGTCACCGTGACGGTGGAGTGGTTCCTGGGCGGCGCGCAGGGCTCCTACTCCGTCGCCGACGGCACGGAGTCGTTCGTGGTCCCGGCCGGGTCGACGGCCACCCAGGTCAGGTCCCACGCCTTCGCGCGCGACCGTGGCTGCTACGGCGGGGTCCGGGTCACCACCAAGCCCACCGCCGGGAACAAGTCCGCGTCGGCCTCGCAGTACCTGCTGCGCTGCCAGGAGGTACCCCGATGAGCGGTTCCGGCGCCCCCGAAGGCGACGACTACAGCGCCACCGTCCTCGGCAGCCACTGGTTCAGCGGCCCCCCGGACGCGACCAAGAGGATGGCGCCCGAGCCGGTGGCTCCCGACCGGGTCGAGGGCTCCGTGCTCCGGTTCGGTCCCGGGGTCACCGCGGCCATGCCCGCGCCGTTCCCCCTCGACGCCGTGATGGCCGTCGTACCGGCGCCCCGGCGGCGCCGCCTGGCGGGCCTGCGGCGGTACGCCCTGGCGGCGTTCGTCCTGGCCGGGGTCCTCGCGTACCTCGGGTGGCAGCGGTTCGGGCCCGGCATCGAGGTCCGGGACGTGGCCGTGCGTACGGATCCCAAGGGCCCGGCCTGTGACGCGGCGGCCGATGTGGTGGCCGTCGTGGCGACCAACGGGCGCCCGGGCATCCTCACCTACCGGTGGGTGCGCAGCGACGGAACCCGGTCCGAGCAGCTGACCGAGCGGGTGCCGCGGGGTCAGCGGGAGGCCCGGCTGCACCTGCTGTGGACCTTCAAGGGCACGGGGAGCTACCCGGCCGAGGCGGAGCTGCAGCTGGTGTCGCCCGGACAGCGCACGGCCGCGGTGGACTTCACGTACCGCTGTACCCCGTAGTCGGCGCGGCGGCCGTGCCGGCGTCGGGCAGTCGGATGACGGCGAGGCCGCCGTCGAGGTCGACCCGGGTGCGCGGCGGTGCGCCGTCCTCCTCGTCGTCGCGCATGACGAGGGCGCTCTGCCGCTCCTTGAGCTCGTTCTGCTTGCCCGGCGAGAAGCTGGCGTGCAGCTGCTCGAAGCCGGTGGCGGATATCTGCCCCTGGCGGCCGTTCCACCGCCAGGGCAGCAGTCCGGCGCGGCCCGCACGGACCAGTGCCAGGTCGAGGAAGGCCACGGCGGTGAGCACCAGAGCCAGACCGGGAAGGGTCATGAAGATGACGAAGCCCATGCGGTGACGGTAGCCGAGCCGGCTTTCAGCCGTGCGGCCGAGGGACTGCCGAGTGCGCGCGGGAGGCCCGCGGCCACGTCCGTGCGTGGCCGCGGGCCGTTCCGCGTTCCGCCCCCGCCGCAACCGGGGGACGGAAGTCAAGGGCTGTGACCGGGGGGTCAGAACCGGGCGTGCGCGGTGATGTCCGCCTCGAACTCGCCCGTCATCGCCGGGGTCACCGTCGGCCGGCACTGCCGGACCGCCGCCAGGTGGTCCGCCGTGGTGGCGCCCAGCTGTGCGGCCGCCGCGCCCCGCGCGCCCACCGCCTCCAGGTCCCGCTCGAAGGACACCTGCGCCGCGATCCGCGCCGCGTGCTCGATGTCGGCCGGGGTGAACAGTTCGGTGGCCGCCACCAGGGCGTTCACGTCGATGTCCGCGCGGCCCGCCGTGTAGCGGGACCAGATCGCGGCGCGCGCCCCCGCGTCCGGCGTGCCGATGGGGATGAGGTAGTCGAAGCGCCCGGGCCGCAGGAAGGCCGGGTCCAGGGAGCGGATGGAGTTGGTGGCGCACACCAACAGCCGCTCGTCGCCCTCCCGGAAGCCCGGTATCAGCTTCAGCAGCTCGTTCGTCACCCCGTGGATCCCGCCGGGCCGGCCGGGTTCGGTCCGTACCGGGGCGATCTCCTCGACCTCGTCGATGAAGACGAGGACGCGCTCCAGCTCGGCGATCCGGGCGAAGGCGTCGCGCAGCGCGGCCGCCAGGTTGCCCTCGTCGGCGAGGCGGGAGGGCAGCAGTTCCACGAAGGGCCAGCCGAGCCGGGAGGCGATGGCCCGGGCGAAGGTGGTCTTGCCGGTGCCGGGCGGGCCGAAGAGGGTGATGGCGCGCGGCGGCCGCACGCCGTGCGAGGCGGCCCGCTCTGGCTCGGCGAGCGGCAGCACCACGCGCCGCTCGATGAGGTCCTTCTCCTTCTCCATGCCGGCGACCTTGGCCCACAGGTCGTTGGGGAGGAAACGGCCGCCCAGGTCGTCGAGGAGGCCGGCGGCCGGTCCGTGCAGCGGCTCGGTCTTCTCGAAGTAGGCGACGGCCGGCTGCCGGGTGTACCCGGCGTTGAGGAGGCCCTCGCCGAGCATGTCCTCCTCCGGCAGGACGTACGCGATGCGGCCGACGCGGGCGGCGATGAGCCGTCGCTCCAGTTCCACGAGCAGGGCGCTGGCCAGGCCCCGGCCGCGCCAGCCGGAGGCGATCGCGATACGCATGACCCAGGCCCGTTCGCCGGTGACGCAGGCGAGCGCCGCGCCGATGGGGACGCCCTGGTGGACGGCGACCACACAGGGCTGGCGGTCGGTCAGCGCGCTGATGCACTCGGCGAGCGAGAAGACGGACTCCTGGCCGAGTTCGGCCGTGGTGTCGATCAGATGGACCACTGTCGCGAGATCGCTCTCGCGGTAGTCGTGGATGAGCCAGTTCACCGGGTACCGCCCCTCGTTCGTGCTCCTGCGGCGAGGCTAGGGGCGGCGGGCCGGACGATCACGCTCCGTGGTGCACAACACCCGGTCCGGAAACCGTCCGTGGCGTCCATAGACTGTGCTTTCCGCCGACGCCCCGCACCGAGGATCCGCACACCTTCATGCCTTCCGACATACCCCACACAACCGAATCCCGTTCTCGGCGCGTTCTGGTGTGGCTGGTCCCGCTGTTGTGGACCTTGGGGCTCGGTCTGTGGGGGCTCTCCCGGCAGGACAGCGTGTGGCGGGACGAGGCGGCGACCTGGCAGGTGGCGGGGCGGTCGGCGGGTGAGATATGGGCGATGCTGGCGAACGTGGACGCCGTGCACGGGCTCTACTACCTGCTGATGCACGGCCTCTTCGAGGTCTTCGGGGCGAGCACGACGACCCTGCGGTTGCCGTCGGTGCTGGCCGTCTCCGCCGCCGCGGCGTGCGTGGCCCTGATCGGGCGGCGCCTGGCCGGGTTCTGGGCGGGGCTCGGCGGCGGGCTGACCCTGGGACTGCTGCCGGCGGTCCAGTTCTACCTCCAGGAGGGCCGCCCGTACGCGCTGGTCGCGGCGGGGGCCGGGCTCTCCACACTGCTGTTGGTCTCGCTCCTGGAGCGCGGGCCCGGGCGGCGGGCCTGGCCGCGCTGGGTGGCGTACGCGATCGCCGTGCTGGTGTGCGCCCTGCTGAACTGGCTGTCCTTGCTGGTCCTGCCCGCGCACGCGGCGACCCTGGGGTGGGTGCGGGCCGGGCGGCGGATGTGGCTGCGCTGGGCGGCGTACGGCTCGGGCGCGGTGGCCGGGGCGCTGCCGCTGATCCTGTTCAGCCGCCGCCAGTCCGAGCAGGTGTCCTGGATACCGCCACTGACCTGGACCATGCTGATCGGGCCGGGGATCCTCCTGGCGATCGGCGGCCTGGGCGCGTGGGCGGGCCGGGCCCGGCGGGCGGACCGCAAGGCGCTCTCGGTGGCGGCGGTGGGCCTGCCGCTGCTGGCGGTGCCGCAGCTCGGGCTGATCGGGCTGTCCCTGGTGCAGCCGCTGTTCCAGGACCGGTACGTGCTGTTCAGCATGGTGGGGCTGGCGCTGCTGATCGGCGCCGCCCTGGGGGCCGCCGTACGGGCCTGCGCGCCGCGCCTGCCGAGGGCGGCGGGGCTGGTGGTGCCGGGCGTGGTCGGTGTCTCGGTGCTGGCCCTGCTGCCGGTGGAGCTGGACAAGCGGGCTCCGGCCAGCCGGATCGACGACGTGCTCGCGGTGGCCGGCGAGGTGGCCGGGCTGAAGCGGGACGGGGACGCGGTGCTGTTCGTGCCGGCCGCGCGGCGGGACACGGCGCTGGTCTCGCCCGGCGCCTTCGGAGGGCTGGCCGATGTGGCGCTGGCCGCGTCACCGGCCGCCTCGGCCACCTTGAAGGGCGAGGAGGAGGACCCCGCGCGGATCCGGGCGGCGCTGCTCGGGCAGCGGCGGGTGCTGCTGGTGACGGACGCGGAGAAGGTGGCGAAGGCGCCGTCGGCGGACCGGGACAAGGCCAAGGCGGCGGTCCTGCGGGAGCACTTCGCGGTGGTGGCGGACCGGCAGGTGCGGGGGCGCCGGGTGACGGTCTACGAGCGGCGTGGATAGCCGCCGATCGGCCGCCGACATCCGACATAGCGGGGCCTGTCCGGGCATGCCCCGGCCTTCACACGAGCTTCACAGGATTCACAGGGAATTCATACGGAACTCCATCCTCCGGACATAGGTTCGGCGGGCAGGGTGGAAAAATGATCCACTCCACGCTCCCCCGAACGGCCCGGCGCACCCGTGCGCGGCGGGCGTCCCGGATCCTGCTCGCGCTGGCCGCGATGGGCGCGCTGCTGGGCGTGGACGTGCCCGACGCCGGACCGCCGCTCGGCGTGACCGGGTGGGCCCCGCGCGGCACGACCACCGACCGGGTGGGGGCGATCTTCGCGGGCGGGCCGGACGGCGGACACCACTGCACCGCCTCCGTGGTGCACAGCGAGCGGGGCGATGTGATCGCCACGGCCGCGCACTGCCTGGAGAGCCCGGACACCACCCTCTTCGCGCCGGGCTACCGCGACGGCAAGGCCCCGTACGGGTTCTGGAAGCTCACCGGCGCGTACCTCGCTCCGGGCTGGACGGACGGCCAGGACCCGGACGACGACATCGCCTTCGCGACGGTGGCCCCGGTGGACGGCGGGCGGACCGAGGCCGTGGAGGACCTCGTGGGCGGTTTCGCGGTCGCCCCCGAGCCCCCGGACGACGCCACGGTGACGATCATCGGCTACCCGCGGAGCCTGGAGGCCCCGGTGCGCTGTGCGAACACCACCGCCCTCTTCTCGGCGACCCAGCGCCGGATCGGCTGCCCGGACCTCACCGGCGGCACCAGCGGCAGCCCCTGGCTGGTGGACGGTGCGCTGGCCGGGGTGCTCGGCGGCTACGAGGGCGGCGGGAGCCTCCCGGAGATCTCGTACAGCGCGGTACTGGGCGATCGGGCGGCAAAGCTGTACCGGGAAGCACGGTCCTGAGGCCGTCGGGCTGAGGCCGAAGGGCCCTGAGGCCGAAGGGCCCCGAGGCCGAAGGGGCGGACGACCGTCCAGGTGTGTCGTCCGGGGCGTCGCCGATGAACTCCCAGGAGTCCGTCGAACCCCATGGATCGCCTCATGTCGCGGGCGGCAGGGACGCGTTCAGGCGTAGGTGCCGGAGCCCTGGCGACGGGGGTCGGTGTGGTGTTTCCTTGAAGGCGTTCAGCTGAACGGACACCACCGACCGGACCGTAATCCGCAGGCCTTCCCAGCGCGTCGGACCGGTGTCCGGCATACCGGGGCGAAGACGGAGCCGGCAGGGCCGGCGCGCCGGAGGCCAAGCTGATGGGGGATCTCCATGACCGCCGCGCACAACGTCCCGGACATCCTGTCGCAGAAGTTCGCCGAGAACCCGTACCCGACATACCGCGCCCTGCGCGACAGCCCGGAGCTCGTGTGGCACGAGGCGACGCAGAGCTATCTCGTCTCGCGCTACGAGGACGTGGCGCGGGTGTTCAAGGACAAGGAGTCGCTCTTCACCACGGACAACTACGCCTGGCAGGCGGAGCCCGTGCACGGGAAGACCCTGCTCCAGATGAGCGGCCGCGAGCACGCCACCCGGCGCGCCCTGGTGGCCCCCGCCTTCCGCGGCCACGAGCTCCGGGAGAAGGTCGTACCGCTCATCGAGCGCAACGCCCGCGAGCTGATCGACGGCTTCCGCGAGACCGGGGCCGTGGACCTCGTCAGCGGCTTCGCCTCTCACTTCCCCATCACGGTCATCGCCGACATGTTCGGACTGGACCGGTCCGGCCAGAAGCACATCGGCGGCTGGTACCGGGCCTTCGTGGCGTTCACCGCCAACCTGTCCGGCGACCCCGAATGCGCCGCGGCCGGAACCCGCGCCCAGGCCGAGTTCGCCGCGTACATGCTGCCGGTCATCCGCGAACGGCGGAGCCACCTCGGCGACGACCTGCTCTCCGCGCTCTGCACCGCCGAGGTCGACGGGGTGAGCATGAGCGACGAGGACATCAAGGCCTTCTGCAGCCTGCTCCTGACCGCGGGCGCCGAGACCACGGACAAGGCCGTCGCCGGCCTCTTCGCGAACCTCCTGGCCAACCCACGACAACTCGAGGCCGTCCGTCAGGACCGCGGACTCATCGACCGGGCCTTCGCGGAGACGCTGCGCTACAGCCCACCGGTCCACATGATCATGCGTCAGGCCGGCACCGACGTCCCGATGAGCGGAGGCACCATCCCCGCCGGAGCCACCGTCACCTGCCTGATCGGAGCGGCCAATCGCGATCCGGGACGGTATGCCGACCCGGACCGGTTCGACATCCTCCGCGACGACCTGACGGCGACCACCGCCTTCTCGGCAGCCGCGGACCACCTGGCGTTCGCCCTCGGACGGCACTTCTGCGTGGGGGCGCTGCTGGCCAAGGCGGAGGTGGAGATCGCCACGAACCAACTCCTCGACGCGATGCCGGACATGCGACCGGCCGACGGCTACGACCCGGCCGAGCAGGGTGTCTTCACCCGCGGACCGAAGTCCGTGCGCGTGGAGTTCACGCCGACCGTAGGCTGAGGCGACCGACAGCGGCGCCCCGCCCGGCACGTTCGACCCGGCCGGACAGCGGAAACGAACGCGGACAGGCAGGCCGAGGTCAGTGGCTGCCCTCCGTCGTCATCGAGACCAGCGGCCGGCCGGGATGCGTTCCGCGTCGGGGGCGGAGGGCTGTGCGGGGAGCAGTTCGATCGACGGACCGCGGGAGGAGTCCGCCCGGATGTCCCGCACCCCGCGGCGCAGTCCGTCGCGCAGCCGTCGGCCGAGCGGGCGTTCCACGAGCCGGTGGATCAGCCAGGCGAGCGCCAGCATCGTGGCGGTCACCCCGATGACCAGGGGTACGGGAGCCACCTCGCGGCGGAAGTGATGGATGAGGGTGAGCCCGGCCATCATGTGGATCAGGTAGAGCGGGTAGGTGAGCGCTCCGGCGTGCGGGAGCCAGCGCCACCGGACGCCGTCGAGGGCGCCGAGCGCGATGGCCGCCATCAGGGCGAAGCCGAGCGCGACGACCAGATGGGCGGGCCAGGCGGGCGTCCGCTCGGTGGCCGCCCGGCCCAGACTGGAGATCATGCGGGCGTGCACGTAGTGCTGCGCGAGCAGGAACTGGACGCCTACGACGGCCCACAGGACGGCGTTCGGCCGGAAGCGGCGCATCAGGTAGAAACCGATGCCGGCGATGAAGTAGGGGGACGAGGACGCGGACGCGAAGAAGGACAGCACGCCGCTGTCCGCGCTGGGGGCCACGACGCCGGCCAGCGTCCAGGCCGCACAGAACAGGACGCAGTTGCGGTAGGTCACGCCGCGCATGACCACGATCGCGAACAGGACGTAGAACTTGAGCTCGACGAAGAGCGTCCAGTACGCGTCGTCGATGTTCGGGACCCCGACGCCGCCCTGGAGCATCGACAGGTTCACCATGACGTCGCTGAACCGGCCGGCCGTCCTGACCTCGGGAGATGCGAACAGCACGAGGGAGGTGAAGGCCACGGCCGCCCAGTAGGCGGGGAAGAGCCGGGAGATCCGGGACACCGCGAAGTCGCCCACGGTGCGGCCCCAGGCGCTCATGCAGATGACGAACCCGCTGACCAGGAAAAATATCTCGACGCCGAGCCAGCCGTAGACGGCGAACCGGTGGGCGTGCGGGAAGACCTCCGCGGGCGCCTTCCCCCAGGCGCTTTCGAGGGCGAAGTAGTGGTAGAAGAGCACGCCGAGCGCGGCGAGGACCCGGATCCCGTCGAGGACCGCCAGGCGCCCGCCGGGAACCGCTCCGGCCGCCGCGCGACCCTGGCCACCCGTCTCAGACACACCGGCTGCACTGCGCGAGGTCATCCCTCGACCGCCCCCTTGAATGTACGACTGTCCGATAACCGCTCTGGATCAGCGGAACCTTACAGCTCACGTACGCCCGGCTCACATCGCCGGCCCGGGAGTCAGACGAGACCGACGGGGGCCTCGAACCAGGTCGGCTCGTCGCGCAGCGCCCGGTGGATCCGGTCCAGGCCGAAGGGATCCAGCGGAGGCAGCGCGTCCACCTCGAACCAGGACACTTCGAGGGATTCGTGGTCGTTGGCCCGTGCCTCGCCGCCCGTCGCCCGGCAGCGGAAGGTGATGTCCTGGAACTGGCAGATGTCCCCGTTGGGGTAGGTCATCGGCTCCGTCATCTGGACGAGGACCACGCGCTCGACCACGCAGCGCACGGCCGTCTCCTCGTACACCTCGCGCACGGCGGTCTCGGCGGGCTGCTCCCCCGGCTCGGCGATTCCGCCGACCACGGCCCAGTGCCCGGTGTCGGAGCGCCGGCCGAGCAGAACCCGGCCGAGGTCGTCGAAGACGATGGCCGTGACTCCGGGCAGCAGGAGCAGCTGGTGCCCGGCGGTGGCGCGGATCCGGCGGATGAAATCGGGAGTGGTCATACCCCGACCCTATGAGGCCACCGGCCGGAATTTTGCCTCAGGCGGCGCGGCGCGAGCGGATCCGGCGGTTCAGGATCCACCCGAAGCCGCCCGCGGCCAGCAGGAGCAGCGCGTACTCCGGGAGCGGGCCGACGACGGTGGCCGGGGTGCGGCCGGAGCGCAGCGGGATCTCGGCCACCAGCGCGTCCGCGGTGAACATCTCGGTCTGCGAGACGATCTTCCCGTCGGGGCGGATGACGGCGCTGACCCCGCTGGTGACGGGGACGAGGACGGTCCGGCTGTGCTCGACGGCGCGGATCCGGTCCATGGCGAGCTGCTGGTAGGTCATCTGGGTCCGGCCGAAGGTGGCGTTGTTGCTCGGTACGGCGATCACCTGGGCGCCGGCCTGGACGGTGGAACGGACGGCGTCGTCGAAGGCGGCCTCGAAGCAGGTGACCATGCCGACGCCGCTCCCGGCCATGTCGAAGACGCCGGGTTCCTTGCCGGGACCGAAGTCGCGGCGCACCCGGTCCACGTCGGAGCTGAAGAGGCGGACGACGGAGCGCATCGGGATGCGCTCGCCGAAGGGCTGGATCTTGCGCTTGTCGTAGGTCACGGTGGGGCCCTTGACCGGGTCCCACAGGATCATCGTGTTGCGCAGCGGGCCCGTCTCCGGGGCCACCACGGCGCCGATGGCGACGGGCACCCCGATCGCCTTGACGGCCTGGTCGATGACGTCGCGGGCGTCGGGCTCGGCGTACGGGTCGAGGTCGGAGGAGTTCTCCGGCCAGACGACGAAGTCGGGCTTCCGGGCGCGCCCGGCCTTGACGTCCTCGGCGAGCTGGACGGTGCGCTTGGCGTGGTTGTCGAGGACGGCCCGGCGCTGGGAGTTGAAGTCGAGCCCGAGGCGGGGCACGTTGCCCTGGATGACGGCGACCACGGCGGTGCCGTCCTCGGCCGCGTCGGAGACCAGCGGGCGGGCGGCGAGGCCCACGCCGATCGGGGCGACGACGGTGAGCGCGGTCAGCGCGGCGGCGGTGCGGCCGGGGTGGCGGCGGGCGGTGCGCAGGGCTTCGTAGAGCCCGAATCCGCACAGGGCGACGCCGAAGGAGAGCAGCGGCGCGCCGCCGAGGGCGACGAGCGGGGTGAAGACGCCGTCGGCCTGGCCGAAGGCGAGCTTGCCCCAGGGGAAGCCGCCGAAGGGGGCCCGGGCCCGCAGGGCCTCGCCCGCGACCCAGACGGCGGCGGCGAACACCGGCCAGGCCGGGAGCCTGCTGACCAGGGCGATGCCCAGGCCGGTGAGGCCGATGAGGAGGGCTTCGAGGGTGCTCAGCGCGAGCCAGGGCACCGGGCCGACCTCCTCACCGGTCCAGACGAGGAGCGGCAGCAGGAAGCCGAGTCCGGCGAGGAGCCCGAGGCCGAAGCCGGCCCGGGCGCGGCGGTCGTGGACGCAGCCGGCGAGCAGGGCGAGGGCGAAGGGGGCCAGCCACCACAGCGGGCGGGGCGGGAAGCTGAGGTAGAGCAGCACGCCGGAGAGGGTGGCGAGCACGGCGCGCAGCAGCCACAGCCCCTTCCGGTTCGCGCCGGACCGGGCGGTCGCGGGGGGCGCGGCCGCCTCGGCCGGGGGCCCGTCGGCGGACTGCGAGGGCTCGTTCCCGGTCGCACGGGTGACACTGCTGCTCATCTGGCGGAGTGTACGTCCCCGCGCCTCGCGGGCCGGTAAGCGCCCGGCCGCGCTCCGTGGGACACCCCTCTACCGGGCCTACCCGATCCACCGGGTCCGGCGGGCCTACCGGGTCCAGCGGGTCTCGCGGGTCCAGCGGGTCCAGCGGGTCTACCGGGTCTACCGGGTCTACCGGGTCTACCGGGTCTACCGGGTCTACCGGGCGAGGGCGCGCAGATGGGTGCGGATGACGCGGACGGCGTTCTCGGCGTCGTCGACGGTGACGGTGAACCGCTTGCCGTCGTCGAGGACGAGCACCACTCCCTCGCCGCGCCGGACGATGATCGCGGTGCCCTTCTCGGGGCGCCAGCGATGGCCCCAGCCGCCCCATTGCTGCGGGGTGATGCTGGGGACGAACTCGGCGGAGGTGACCTCGGTGAGCCGGATCCTGCGGCGGGGCACCCCTATGTGGCCGCAGCGCACCTCCATGGCCTCGGCGTCGACGGTGACGGCGACGTGCACGAAGGCGAGGGTGCCGTAGAGGATGAGCAGCCCGACGGCGAGGCATCCGATCACGGACATGAGCAGCGGGATGATGCCGGCGGTCCATGCGTAGTCGACGGCGAGTTCGACACCGAGCGCCAGACAGGCCGCACCGATGGCGGCGAGCAGCCACTGCACACGGTTGGTGGCGCGGCCCGCCCAGAGCGGACCCGGAGGGTGACCCGTCATGAGTAGCAGCGTACTCACGTTCCGCTTGCCCGCCACCGTCTCCCGCCCACTCGGTGCAGTGCGGCTCCCGCGCCGCGGACGAGCGCGTCGCGCAGGGCCGGGTGGCGGCCGGTCATGAAGCGGTGCAGGTTCCGGGAGGCGAAGGCGACCCGCTGGGCGCTGCGGCGACGCTCGGTGTCGTACGCGCCCAGCGCGTCGGGCAGCGCCGACGACCAGGTCGGCGGTGAGTGCGGCCGGGTCGGTGACGCGCCGGCCGTACGCGATCCGCCCGCCGCCGAGGCCGTCGAGGGCGGCGAGCAGCGCGTCGATGAGATGGGGCCGGGATATGAGCAGTTCGGGGCGGCCCGCACGGCGCTCGATCCGTTCGAGCGGGAGGGCGGCCAGCACCTTCCCGTCGGGGCGCCGGATCCGGGCTCCCCGGTACGGGACGGCCCGCGCCCGCAGCGCGTCGCCGAGGCCGAGCCGATCGAGCGCGGTCTGGGCGGTGGGGTGGATCCCGAAGGCGGTTCCGTAGCGTTCGAGCGCGGTGCGCCCTTCGAGGACGGTCACCTCCCAACCCGCACGGCGCAGGCCGATGGCGGTGGCGAGTCCGCCGACCCCCGCGCCGACGACCACGGCCGTACCCGCCGCCCGGTCCGGTGCCCGCCCGCTCACGGTGTCGCTCATGGCCGTCCCCCTTCGCCACCCCGTCCACGACCACCACAGCCGTGGTACTACACCTGTGGTACCACGGTTGTGGTTAAGCTGGCAACGTGAATCAGGATCGGAGGGACCGGCTGCGGGACGCGGCCATCGCCGTACTGGCGCGGGAGGGTGGGCGCGGGCTGACGCACCGGGCCGTCGACGCGGCCGCCGCCGTACCGACGGGCACCGCCAAGAACTACTTCCCGACCCGGGACGCCCTGCTGCGGGCGGCGGCCGAACGCTGCGCGGAGCAGTACCACGCACTGGCCGAGGCTCTGGCGGAGGCCGGCCCGGAGCAAGGGGCGGGGGCAGGGGCGGGGCCCGGAGCGGGGGCAGGGGCGGGGCCGACATCGGGGCCCGGAGCCGGACCGGAGGCGGGGCCCGCCGACGCGGCGCGGCTCGCGGCTCTGCTCGCGGCTCTGCTCGCGGAACTGCTGCGCAACACGGCCGGGCCGGGCCGCACCCGCGTACTGGCGTATCTGGAACTTCAGGCCGAGGCAGCGCGCCGCCCCTGGCTGGCCGCGCTGCTGGACCCGGTCGCGGCGGCGGATTTCGCGGCGCACGCGCACCTGCTGCGGACGGCCGGGCTGCCGGCCGGGCCGGAGCGGGCCCGCGCCCTGACCCTCGCCCTGCACGGTGCCATCCCCCACCTGCTGACCGGCGCCCCGGCCACCCTGGCGGCAGCCGGCCTGGACGACCTGGACCGTTTCACACGCGAACTGTTGGCGGCCGTGTGCCGGGAGGAGACCCGATGATCACCCGATCGGACCGGGCGGTGGGAGCCGTCGTCGGCTCGGCGGCCGGTGACGCGCTGGGCGCGCCCTACGAGTTCGGGGCGGCGGGCGAACTGAGCGCGCGCGGCGACGAGATGGCCGGGGGCGGCGGCTGGGACCCCGGTGAGGCCACGGACGACACGCAGATGGCCGTGCTCGTCGCGGAGTCCCTGCTGGAGTGCGGAGGTCTCGAACTCCCGGACATCTTCGGCCGGTTCCAGCGCTGGGCGGCGGGGCAGCCCAAGGACATCGGACTGCAGACCGAGGACGTGCTGACCAACGGCGAGTCCTGGGAGCTGGCCGCGGCCCTGCACTTCCGGATCAACGCGCGGGCCGCGGGCAACGGTTCCCTGATGCGGGCCGCCACCTCGGCGGTCTACTTCGCCCCCGCCGGGCGGGAGGGGACCATGGAAGCCGCCCGGCGGATCGCGGCGCTGACGCACGGCGACCGGGCCGCCTGGGAGGGGACCGCGATCCTGCACGAGCTCGTTCGCGTCGCCCTGGAAGGGGCCGATCCGATCGCCGCCCTGCCCGCGACGCTCGCCGCGGTGCACCCGGCCCACCGCGAGCGGTACGGCCGGGTGCTCGCCGCCGACTGGCATCCGGAGTCGGCCACCGAGTTCAACGGGGCGGTGTGGCCCTGCCTGGGCTCGGCCGTGTGGGCGCTGCGCACCACCACCTCCTTCGCGGAAGCCGTACGGGCCGCCGTGGACCTGGGCGGGGACACCGACACGGTGGCCGCGGTGACGGGGGCCCTGGCCGGGGCCCGGTACGGCCGGGCGGCGGTCCCCGAACACTGGACGGCGACGTTGCACGTGCCGCTCCCCGGCTTCGGGGACCGGGTGCTGGACGCGGACGACCTGCGCACGCTGGCTCAGCGGCTCGCGGCGGCCGGCTCCCGCTGAAGTTCCAGGCGCCGCCCGGGGAAGGCCGCGCGCAGCCGCCGGTCGTGCGTGACCAGCACCAGGGTGCCGCCGAAGTGGGCCAGGGCCGCCTCCAGTTCCTCCATCACGGCCGGGGCCAGGTGGTTCGTCGGCTCGTCCAACAGCAGCAGGTCGAGGGGGCGCGCCACCAGGTGGGCCAGCTCCAGCTTGCGGCGCTGCCCGGCCGAGAGGGCGCGTACGGGCCGGACGAGGTCGGCCGGGGCGAGCAGTCCGTGACCCGCCACCCGGTCGGCGCACTCCTGGCCGAACACCTCGACGACGGAGCGCGGTTCGCGCTGCCGCGGATCGTCCTGCCGGAGCAGCCCGACCCGCGGCGGCGTCCTCACGCTGCCCCGCGCGGGCTCCAGTTCACCCGCGAGCAGGTGCAACAGGGTGGACTTCCCGACGCCGTTGGGCCCCGTCACCAGCAGCCGCTCCCCCGGCGCCAGCGTGAGCGAGAGGGGCGCGAGCCGGCCCGGCAGGGCGACGTCGGCGACCTCCACCGCTCCCGTCTCCGCCCCCGCTCCCGCTCCCGCTTCCGCCGAGCCGTCGGTGAAGCGGCCGGTGAAGACGAGCGGGCGCGGGGGCGGCGGGACCGGGTGTTCGGTCAGCCGGGCCAGGCGTTCGCGGGCGGCGCGGATGCGGCTCGCGGCGCCGCGCGTGCGGGACCGGGCGCGGAATGCACCGGCTCCGCTGAAGCCGCGCGGCAGCTTGCGCGGGATCGCGGCGAACCGCCCGACATTGGTGTCGGCGAGCCGCTCGGCGCCCCGCACCTCCTCGCGCCACTGCTCGTACTCCCGCTCCCGGCGGGCCCGTTCGGCGGCGCGGCCCGTGCGGTAGCCCGCGTAGCCGTTGCCGTAGCGGCGTACCGTCCGGCGATCCTGGTCCACTTCGAGGACGGCGGTCGTGACGCGGTCGAGGAAGAGCCGGTCGTGGGTGACGGCGATGACGGTGCCGCGGTGGGTGAGCAGATGCTCCTCCAGCCAGGCGACCGCTTCGTCGTCGAGGTCGTTGGTGGGTTCGTCGAGCAGCAGCAGTTCCGGTTCGGCGGCCAGCGTCGCCGCGAGCGCGAGCCGGGAACGCCGGCCGCCGGACAGGGTGCCGAGCGGACGATCCGGGTCGAGCTCGGCACGTTCGCCGAGGCGGCGCAGGGTGGTCGCGACGCGCCGTTCGGCATCGCGACCGCCGCGCGCCTCGTAGGCGGCCAGGAGATCTCCGTAGGCGAGGAGCTCCTCGGGCGCGGCCCGGTGGAGCCGGGATTCCGCGGCGCGGATCCGGCGCTCCAGGGCGCGCAGGTCCGCGAGGGCGAGGTCGACGGCGTCGCCGACGCGAGCTGTCGGCGGGAGGTCGAGGGTCTGCGCGAGGTGCCCGACTCCGCCGGGGGCGGTGACGGCGACCTCTCCGTGGTCGGGGCGCTCCCGTCCGGCGAGGAGCCGGAGCAGGGTGGACTTGCCGGAGCCGTTGTCGCCGACGACGCCGACCCGCTCGCCGGGCCGGACCGTACAGCTGACGCGGTCCAGGACGACGCGGGTGTCGTAGCTCTTGGTGACCTCGGACAGGACGATCTGGGTGGTGGCGAGTGGAGCCCGCAAGGGCGATCCTCCTTCGAGATGCTTGAGACGAACCGTTCCGTCTCGTTACATGAGTAACCGTAGACCGGGCCCGCATCGCACGCAAGACGATTCGTCTCGCCAGGGGTGGGGCCGGGAGGTGGAGAGGTGGAGAGGTCGGGTCGGGAGGTCGGGAGGTCGGGCGCGTCAGCCGACGGGCGCGCCCTGGCCCGCGAGCAGTCGGCCTTCGGCGTACGCGAGCGCGGCGGCGGGCAGGGTTCCCTCGCGCCCGCTGCGCAGCACGACCAGTCCCCCCGTGCGGGGCAGGTCGGGCTCGGGTCGCAGACCCAGGCGGCGCAGCGCCTGGACCGCGACGGGCTCGGCGGAACCGTGGTAGATCAGCTCCGCGCCCTGGGTCCGCGCGGCGAGGGCGGCCCGGATGGATCCCTCGACCAGCTCGTAGTGCGTGCAGCCGAGCACCACGTCGGTGACATCGGCCGGGGTCAGCGCGGCGGCCGCGGCGACGGCGGCCGTCACGGCGGCGTCGTCGGCCTGTTCCACGGCATCGGCGAGCCCGGGGCAGGGCACCTCGGTGACCCGGGCCCCGGTGGCGAAGTCGCGGATGAGCCCGCGCTGGTAGGTGCTGCCGGTGGTGGCGGGGGTGGCCCAGATCGCCACGCGCCCGCCGGCGGCCGCGGCGGGCTTGATCGCCGGCACGGTCCCGATGACCGGGATGACCGGCTCCAGCTCGGCCCGTACGGCGTCCAAGGCGTGCACGGTGGCGGTGTTGCAGGCGACGATCAGCGCGTCCGGACGGTGCGCGGCGGCGGCCCGGGCGACGGCCAGTGCCCGCTCGGTGAGGTCGGCCGGGGTCCGCGGACCCCAGGGCATCCCGTCCGGGTCGGAGGACACGACCAGGTCGGCATCCGGCCGCAGCCGCCACACCGCCGCGGCCGCCGCGAGGAGGCCGATTCCGGAGTCCATGAGTGCGATCTTCACCCGGCCACCTTAATCGACCCCCGCCCCGACGAGGCCCTCCCACGGCAACCCCCACGAACGGCCGGACCCCGCCCAGGACACCCCGGGGCCGGCGCGGGAAGGCCCTCGCACCCGAGCCGGGAGACCGCCGCACCCGGGCCGAAACCCCGTCGCACCGGGCCGGAAGGCCACCGCTCCAGGGGTCGCACCCGCCGGCCCGAGCACACCGGGACACCGTCGCGACCGGGTCGGGAGACCACCGTCGGGAAGCCGCCGCACCCGGGGCCGTCGGGATGCGCGACACACCCGCCGGGGCGCGGGACACTGCCGCCATGGGCCTCCTCACCGCCGCCTGCGCGGCCTACGCCTCCCTCGCCGCCTGGCTCTGGCTCACCCTCGCCCAGGGCATGTTCTGGCGGACCGACGTCCGCCTCCCGCCGCGCACGGCCCCCGCCCGCTGGCCGTCCGTCGCGATCGTCGTCCCGGCCCGGGACGAGGCCGAGGTGTTGCCGCGGAGCCTGCCCTCACTGGTCGCCCAGGACTATCCCGGCGAGGCGGAGGTGATCCTCGTCGACGACGGCAGCACCGACGGCACGGGCGAGCTCGCGCGCCGGCTCGCCGGGGAGCACCCCGGGCTCCCGCTCACCGTCGTCTCCCCCGGCGACCCCGCACCCGGCTGGACCGGCAAGCTCTGGGCGCTCCGGCACGGCATTGCCGTCGCCCGCACCGCGCACGCCACCGAGCCCGACTTCCTCCTCCTCACCGACGCCGACATCGCACACGAACCGGACAGTCTGCGCGAATTGGTCGCCGCCGCGACCTCCGCCGACCTCGACCTCGTCTCCCAGATGGCCCGCCTGCGGGTGGTCGGGGTGTGGGAACGGCTCGTCGTACCGGCCTTCGTGTACTTCTTCGCCCAGCTCTACCCCTTCCGCCGGATCAACCGACCCTCCGCCCGGACGGCGGCGGCCGCCGGCGGCTGCGTACTGCTGCGCACCACCTCCGCCGTACGGGCCGGGGTCCCCGATTCCATCCGCCAGGCGGTCATCGACGACGTCTCGCTCGCCCGCGCGGTGCAGCGCTGCGGCGGCCGGATCTGGCTGGGGCTCGCGGAGCGGGTGGACAGCGTGCGCCCGTACCCCGCGCTCGCGGACCTGTGGCGGATGGTCTCGCGCAGCGCCTACGCGCAACTGCGCCACCAGCCCCTGCTGCTGGCCGGGACGGTGGCCGGCCTGGCGCTCGTCTACCTCGTGCCCCCGGCCGCCCTGCTGACGGGTCTCACGACCGGACACCCGGCCGTCGCCTGGGCGGGCGGCCTGGCGTGGCTGCTGATGGCCGGCACCTACCTGCCGATGCTCCGGTACTACCGCCAGCCGGCCGCGCTCGCTCCGCTGCTTCCGTTCACGGCGCTGCTGTACCTCCTGATGACCGTCGACTCGGCCGTGCAGCACTACCGGGGGCGCGGGGCGTCATGGAAGGGCCGTACCTATGCCCGCCCCAGTGACGCCTGAAACCGTGAACTGCCGCACGAAACGGCGTCATCCGAGGTCATCGCGTTGTGACAGTGCGTCAGCACGAAGTCGGTGCAACACCCGACCGGTGAGTACGAGTACGAACAAGGTGGGGCGGAAGTGGCGAATCGTGCACGTGAACGTCAAGTGAAAGGTGAGGCCCTGACCTGCGAATATGCAGGTCAGGGCGGGGTTGACGACACCTCGCTATGAACCCGGTGAAGTCGTGGGCTTAACTTAGGTCCCATGACCTCCCCCCGCTCCACTTATGGCGGCGGTTACTACTCCGCGCCCTCCTTCCCGGACACCCCCATCTACGACTCCCTCGTCGCCGAACGCGGCACCCCGCAGATCGCCCCGATCCGCGTCCCGGCCGCCTACGAGTCCCCGAGTGCCGGATACTCGAGCGGCGGGTACCTGCCGGCTCTCGCTTCCTCGATGCCCGCGCTGCCGCCGGCCCAGCCCCAGCAGCAACAGACCTCGGGGTACGGATACCCGTACCAGCAGCAGTCGGCCCCGCAACCGATGCCGCTGCAGCAGGCCCCGGCCCCGTACATCCCTCAGCAGCAGCCGATGGCGGCCCGCGGCGGATACATGCCGCAGCCCCAGCCGCAGCAGCCCCGCCCGGTCGCCATGGCCACCGGGTACGAGGCGATGCGTCCGGCCGCACCGCGTCCGATGCAGGTGCCCGCACCGGTGCCGGCCGCCTCGTACGAGGACCCGTACGGCCGCCCCTACCAGGGGCGCGGCTACTGACGGGGCGCCGAGACGCGGGTGGCCCAGGGGCCGGCAGGATGCCCCTATGTCGAACTTGCACGTGCAGGCGCTCCATATCCATCCCGTCAAATCGGTAGCGGGGACCGCTCCCGACGAGGTGGCCGTGGAGCCCTGGGGTCTGTCCGGGGACCGACGTTGGGCGCTGATCGATCCCGAGGGCACGGTCATCACCCAACGCCGTCATCCGCGCCTGGCCCTGGCCGCGGCCCGTCCCACGGGTGGCGGCCGGATCGCCGTGACGGCGCCGGGCATGACGGAGCTGTTCGTGGAGGTGCCCGAGCCGGGTCCGCTGGAGCCGGTGATGCTGTTCGGGAAGAAGGTCGAGACCGTGGCCGCGGCGACCACCGCGGCCGACTGGTTCAGCACGTACCTCGGGGAGCCGGTACGGCTGGTGCACATGGATGATCCGGCGGTACGTCGTCCCGTGGATCCGGACTACGCCCTGCCGGGCGAGACGGTGAGCCTGGCCGACGGCTATCCGCTGCTCATCACCACGCTCGCCTCGCTGGACGCGCTCAACTCGCTGATCGCGCAAGGGGACCATCCTGAGGAGGGTCCGCTGCCGATGAACCGTTTCCGCCCCAATGTGGTGGTTTCCGGGGCCGAGGCATGGGCGGAGGACGGGTGGCTCCGCATCGCGATCGGCGACGCCGTCTTCCGCGGCGTGCGCGAGTGCGGCCGATGCGTCGTCACCACCACCGACCAGGAGACGGCGGAGCGGGGCAAGGAACCGCTGAAGACCCTGGCCAAGCACCGTCGGATCGGCCGGTCGCTGGCCTTCGGGCGGATGCTGGTGCCGGTGCGCGTCGGTACGGTGCGCGTCGGCGACGAGGTCCGTGTCCTTCTCTGACGCGTGCGGTGCCCGCCCGCGGCAGCTGGGACAGGAGTGACGGGAGGGGCGGGAGGGTGGTCGCGGACCGGCGACCGGCCGACCGGATTGACACCTTCGAGGGGCTCGGCGCCCGGGCTGGAACCAACTGGCACGACCAGGCCGTTGGAGCAGTCAGGACAGAGGCGCAGACAGGCGGAGACTGGCACAGGTTGGGGGAGCCGGACCGTGCGGACAGCAATGGGTGTGTGGCGTTGGCGGCGCAATCCGCTGCGCCGGCCGACCGATCTTTTCGAGGCGTGGGTGGCGTTCGCCGCGCTGGTGTGTGTCCTGGTGGTGGCTCCGGCCATCGGCTGGGTCGCGGGCCTGCAGGTGGACGGTACCCTTCAGCAGGCCGCGCACGAGCAGCGGCAGGAGCGTCATCTCGTCCCGGCGGTGGTGCTGCGGCCCGCCCCGGAGTCGGCGACGACCGCGGACGCGAGCGCGAGCGCCGACACGTCGACGCAGCGGACGGCTCCGCACCGGACGCAGATCGTGGCCTCGTGGACCGCGCCGGACGGCAGCAGCCACGAGGGCACGGTGCCGGCCGCGGAGGAACCGCCGCGTCCCGGCGAGCGGTTCCGGATCTGGACCGACGCCCGCGGCAGGCTGGTGGGGCAACCGCTGGACCCGTCCGCGGCCGTGTTCCACGCGGGGATGGCGGGGCTGGCCGCCGCGATCTGCGTGGCCACTCTGGTGGAGACGGTCCGGCGGCTGGTCGTACGGCGGCTCACGCATCGGCGGTACATACGTCTGGACCGGGCCTGGGCGGCGGCAGGGCCGGACTGGGGCCGAGCGGGCGCCGGCAGCTGACCTGGCAGCTCATCGGCTCCGCGCGCGCTACGGTGGAGCGGCCGGACGGGTCGCTCCAGTGACTCCGGTGGCTGCGGTGACTTCAGACTTCAGTGGCATCGGTCGTATCGGCAGCGCGAGTACGAGGGTGGGGGCACGACAGCACCATGGTTCAGGGCACGGTCCAGGTGACGCACGGCGGAACTTCGCGGTGGCGTCGCCGCTCCGGTGAGTATCCGACGCTGACCGCCGCGCTCGCCGTCGCGGGAGACGGGGACGTGCTGACCATCGCCCCCGGCACCTACCGCGAGAACCTGGTCCTGGACCATGCCGTCACCTTGCGCGGACCCGAGGGCGGTGCGGGGTCGGTGCGGATCGCCCCGGTCGACGGGGTCGCGCTGACCGTGCGCGCCTCGGCCGTCGTCCAGGACCTGTACCTGGAGGGCCAGGACCGCGCGGCGCCCGCGCTGCTGGTGGAGGACGGCTGCCCCGAGCTCACCGATCTGCGGGTGAGCACCCACTCCGCCGCCGGCATCGAGGTACGCGGCTCCGGAGCCCGGCCGCTGGTGCGGCGGTGCACGGTGGAGAATCCGGCCGGTGTCGGCATCGCCGTGCTGGACGGCGGCGGCGGGGTGTTCGAGGAGTGCGAGGTCGTGGCCGCCGGGCAGAACGGCGTCTCGGTGCGCGGCGGCGGCCGGCCCCGGCTGGAGCGCTGCCGCATCCACCACGCCACGGGCGCGGGCATCGGGATCACCGGCGAGGGCTCGGGGCTGGAGGCCCTGGGCTGCGAGGTGTACGAGGTCAAGGGCGCCGGGGTGCAGATCGCCGCACGCGCCACGGCCCGGCTCACGGACTGCTCGGTGCACCGCACCTCGGCCGACGGGGTCACGCTCGACACCGACGCGGTACTCACCCTGACCGGCTGCGACATCCACGACATTCCGGAGAACGCGGTCGATCTGCGGTCCCGTTCGGTCCTCACCCTCAGCCGCACCACCGTGCGCCGGTTCGGCCGCAACGGCCTGTCCGTGTGGGACCCGGGCACCCGGGTGGACGCCGAGTCCTGCGAGATCCACGACAGCACGGGGGACTATCCCGCGGTGTGGATCAGTGACGGGGCCACGGTCTCCCTCGACTCCTGCCGGGTGCACGACGTACCGGACGCGCTGTTCGTGCTCGACCGCGGATCGCGCGTCGACGTCGTCGACAGCGATCTGTCCCAGGTGCGCAACACCGCCGTCTCCGTGAGCGACGGGGCCACCGCCCAGCTCGACGACTGCCGGATCCGGGAGGCGGCGACCGGGGCCTGGTTCCGCGACCACGGCAGCGGCGGCACGCTCGCCGGCTGCACCATCGACGCCGTGCAGACCGGCGTGATCGTCACCAAGGGCGCCGACCCCACCCTGGAACGGTGCACGGTCATCTCCCCCGCCGAGGCCGGCTTCTACGTGTCGGCGGGTGGCCGGGGCACCTTCACGGCCTGCCGGGTGACCGGCAGCTCCGGCTTCGGCTTCCACGTCATGGACGGCTGCCGCACCACGCTGACGCGCTGCCACACCGAGCGCTGCGCCCGCGGGGGCTACGAGTTCGCGGAGGACGGGCCGACCGTAGCGGAGTGCACCGGCGACGAGTCCGGCGCGCGTCTCGCGGACCGGTCCACCCCGGGTGGCGCGGCCACCGAGGCGCGGGCGGGCATCCGTACGGCCACCGGGACGCAGGGCCCGGTGGCGCGGCCGGCGCCTACGCCCCCGCCCTCCGTGCCGCGGCCCGCGGACGGGGCGCAGGACGGTCCGGCCGCCGCCGCGCCGGGTTCCGTCGAGATGCTGGGCCGGCTCGACGCGCTGGTGGGCCTGGACAGCGTCAAACGCGAGGTGCGGGCGCTCACCGACATGATCGAGGTGGGCCGGCGGCGGCAGCAGGCGGGTCTGAAGGCCGCCTCGGTGCGCCGGCACCTGGTCTTCACCGGCTCCCCCGGCACGGGCAAGACCACGGTCGCCCGGCTGTACGGGGAGATCCTGGCCTCGCTCGGGGTGCTGGAGCGCGGGCACCTGGTCGAGGTGTCCCGGGTGGACCTGGTCGGCGAGCACATCGGCTCCACGGCGATCCGTACGCAGGAGGCGTTCGAGCGGGCGCGCGGCGGGGTGCTGTTCATCGACGAGGCGTACGCGCTGGCGCCGGAGGACTCGGGCCGGGACTTCGGGCGCGAGGCGATCGACACGCTGGTGAAGCTGATGGAGGACCACCGCGACGCGGTCGTCGTGATCGTCGCCGGGTACACGGCGGAGATGGAACGCTTCCTGACGGTGAATCCGGGAGTGGCCTCGCGGTTCTCCCGGACCATCACCTTCGGCGACTACGGGCCCGAGGAGCTGCTGCGGATCGTGGAGCAGCAGGCGGAGGAGCACGAGTACCGGCTCGGGGAGGGTACGTCGCAGGCGTTGCTGACGTACTTCGCGGAGCTGCCCAAGGGACCGGCCTTCGGCAACGGCCGCACGGCCCGCCAGACCTTCGAGTCGATGGTCGAGCGGCACGCGGGCCGGGTGGCCCAGCTCGCGGAGCCCAGTACGGACGAGCTCACCCTGCTGTTCCCGGCGGATCTGCCGGCGCTGCCGGCCCTGCCGGCCCTGCCCACTCCTTGCTGACCGGAAGCCGCTGACTTGGTAGGTCGGCCCGTGCGGCGGCGTCCAACCGGGCGAGCAGGGCGTCGCGTTCGGCGGCGAAGGCCGGATCGGCCTGGTAGTCGCCGTGGCCCAGGATCGGGGCGGGCAGCGGATGACGGGCGCTGCGCCCGTAGGCGAGCGGGTCGGCGAGCGGCCCGCGGTCCACGTCCTGCCCGGCGCCGGGCAGGGCCGGGCCGCCGATGGGGTCGGTGGCCCGCCAGAGGTTGCGCCAGCAGTCGACCTCGCGGTGCAGGGCGGTGAGCGGCCCGGGGCCGAAATAGGCGGGGAACCAGCGGCCGTAGAGACGGGCGAGCGGGGATCCGTAGGTGAGCAGGGCGACCCGGCGGCGGGCGGGCGGCGGTAGCTGCCAGACGGCCGCCGCGGCGAGCACGCTGCCCTGGGAGTGGCCGGAGATGACGAGGCGGCCACCGGTGCGGCCGGTCCAGCCGGCCATCCGCCAGGTGAGGTCGGGGACGGCCCGTTCGGCGTAGCAGGGCGGTGCGAAGGGGTGGGCGGCGCGCGGCCAGAAGGTGCCGACGTCCCACAGGATCCCTATGGTCCGGCGGGCGGCGGGGTCCCGGTAGGCGCGGCGGCCCCAGGCGACGAAAGCGGCGATGCCCAGGCCGATGAGCCAGGACCCGGCGTCCTGGGCGGCGCGGGCGGCGGCCTCCAGCATGGGCAGGGTCCCGCGGGCCGCCTCCCCCGGGACCTTCCCGCTGAACCAGGCCCCGGCCAGCGCGCCCGCACCGAGCACCAGGGTGATCCCGGAGACGGCCGCCACGAACCAGGGCGCGGAGTCGGTGAGCGCGGCCGCGGTCCGCGCCCCGGCGATCCGGCGGCTGCGGTCCAGGTCCGGCGTCTCCCTCGGATACTCGGCGGCCACGGCGGCGGCGAGCCGACCCCGCGCCCGGGCCCCGCGCACCGCGAACCAGGCCGCGAGCAGGGCCAGTACGAGGAGCAGCGGGGGCAGCACGGCGGCCTGCCAGGACAGCAGCACGGGCGGCCCGGGCAGTGCGGCGCCGCGCATTCCGGGCGTGGCTCCCCCGTCCAGCCAGTCGGCGACGCGCTGGGAGACCCCGCCGGACATCACCCCGCCGAGCGCGCAGCCGAGCATGGCGACGGCGGGCCCGCCCAGGCCGCGCAGGGCGGCCGCCGGGTCGGGGGCCGCACGGTGCAGGTACCGGGCGACGGCGGCCAGGGCGAGCACGCAGAGCCCCTGACCCAGCATCAGCACGCCGAACGTCAGGTCCCCGGGGAGCCGTCCGGTGGCGGTCCAGTCGGGGCGCGACCAGCAGGCGTGCACGAGGACGGCGGCGAGCAGGGCGAGCGCGGCGCCGGGCAGCAGGGTGACGGCGGCCCGGTCGAGCCGGTGGTCGGGCCGGGCCTCGGTGCGGCCGCGCCGGCAGACGACCGAGGCCACGGCGACGACCCCGGCGGCGAGCAGGACCTGGGTGAGCGTGCCGAGGGCCGCGAGGAGGGGGGCACCGGCCCGGCGGTCGTGACGGGCGGTCGGTACGGAGACGGCCACCGCCACGGTGAGCAGCCCGGCGGCGGTGTGCGCGGCGCGCAGCCGGGCCACGAGCCGGCGCCCGTACCAGAACCCGGGGCGCCCGAGGGCGGGCACGGGATCCGAGGCGGTGTCCGGGTCGGCGGCGCCGGCCGGCGGGGGCTGGGACTCGTAGGCGCTCCAGGTGCGGTTCGACAGGTACCAGAGCAGCCCGGTCAACGCGGCGGGGACCAGGGCCCCGAGGGCGAGGCGGCGCCCGGGCTGGGCCCACCAGCCGCCGCCGGGCGCGAGGAAGCCCAGCCAGGAGCGGAACCGGGAGCCGGCGCAGGTCCCGGAGCCCGCGCACTGCCAGGCGAGGAGGTCGAGCGCGACCTCGCAGGCGGCGGCGATCAGCAGCACGGTCAGGCTGAGGGCGAGGATCCGTACGAGGACCCCGTACGTGCGCACGGCGCGCGGTGCGGGGTCGGCGGCGGGCGTGGCCGGCCGGGCCCAGTGGGCGAGGTTGGCCACCATGAAGGGCAGGAGCAGCAGCCACAGGGCGCGGGCGCCGTTGCCGGAGGTGAGCCGGGACCAGCAGTAGGCCTCGGGGACGGGTCGCCCGGCGTACCGCTCGGGGTGGGCCTCGGCGTCGGCGTCCTCGGTGCGGCGGAAGACGGCGGCGGTGGAGTCGCCGGTGACCCGGACGGTGCGCGGGTCGCCGAGCAGCTCGCCGGGGGCGGCGCCGGCGACTCCGTGGACCAGGAGTTCGAGGGCGAGGGGGGTGGCGGGCGGGGCAACGGGCGAGGTGCCGGGCGGGTTGCCGGGCGGGGTGCCGGGCCGGCGGTCCGGCCGGGGGTCCGGTGGGGAGGTGTCGGGCTGGGGGCGGTCGGGCACAGCGGCCTCCGCTCGCGGGGCGGGATCGGCGCGACTCCAGCATCCCGCGCGCGGGGGCCGCTGCCCAGGTCCCACGCGGGGATCGACACGGATCGGACGGGGTCGGACGAGATCGGGCGAGGTCGGACGCCGTTGGACCGAATCGTTCAGGATCGGGCGAGATCGCTACGGACTTCTCGCGGGTGCGGGGCTATGGTGGCGCGCACGCCTGTTCAGCACCTCACCCCAGGGGGTACCGCCCATGGCTCGCCGACTCCGCCCGGTGGGGCTCGACTTCATCGAGGACGCTCCGGTACGGCTGGTCTTCGCCACCGACACCGTGGCACCGCCCGAGGCCGTGTACCAGGCGCTCGCCGAGGAAGTGGCGGGCTGGGCCGACTGGTTCGGGGCGGTGACGCTGGCCCGCCCCACGCACGGGGGCGCGGGCCGCGAGGTCAGGCTGAGGGGTGGGGTGCGCTTCCAGGAGACCATCATGGCCGCCGATCCCGAGCGGCGTTACGCCTACCGGGTCGACACCACCAACGCCCCCGGGGTGCGGGCCCTGTTGGAGGAGTGGCGGTTGACCCCGTCCGGTACCGGCACGCACGTCCGCTGGACCTTCGCGGCGGACGGACCGACCCCGTTCCGCCTGGGCCTGGCCGCCGCCCGCCCGGGCCTGGGCCACTCCTTCCGCACGGCGGTCCGAGCCCTCGACCGGCGGCTCACCGCCCGGCGCGGGGCGGGTCGGTAGCCGGGGCCACCATCGCCCCCGACACGCGGTGGACCTCGGCGAGTTCTCCGTAGCCGCCCGCCCTCCGGACGGCTCCGCGGAACTCCTGCGGGGTCATCGCCGGCCCCGTGGGACCGTCAGGCGGCCGGCTCGCTCCAGACCCCGGTCGTCAGCAGCGTGTCGATGGTCTTCGCGTACGGAGCGATGTCGAGCCGCTGCGCGGCCAGCCACTCGTCGGAGTAGTACTTGTCCAGGTAGCGGTCGCCCGGGTCGCACAGCAGGGTGACGACGCTGCCCGTGCGGCCCTCCGCCACCATCTCCGAGATGATTTTCAGGGCGCTCCACAGGCCGGTGCCGGTCGAGCCGCCCGCCTTGCGCCCTATGGCCGTCTCCAGCGCCCGGCAGGCGGCGACGCTCGCCGCGTCCGGGACCTTCATCATCCGGTCGATGGCCCCCGGCACGAAGCTCGGCTCCATCCGCGGTCGGCCTATGCCCTCGATGCGGGAGCCGCAATCGCTGCTCGCGTCCGGGTCGTCGTTCGTCCAGCCGTCGAAGAAGCAGGAGTTCTCCGGGTCCGGCACGCAGATGCGGGTGTCGTGCTGCATGTAGTGCACGTAGCGCGCGATGGTCGCCGAGGTGCCGCCGGTGCCGGCGGTCGCCACGATCCAGGCCGGCTCGGGGTACCGCTCCAGGCGCAGCTGCTGGTACATCGATTCGGCGATGTTGTTGTTGCCGCGCCAGTCCGTGGCGCGCTCCGCGTACGTGAACTGGTCCATGTAGTGCCCGCCGGTCCGGGCGGCGAGTTCGGCGGACTCCTCGTACATCTTCATCGAGTCGTCCACGAAGTGGCACTCACCGCCGTGGAATTCGATGAGGCGGCACTTCTCCGGGCTGGTCGTGCGCGGCATGACGGCGATGAAGGGGACGCCGATCAGCTTGGCGAAGTACGCCTCGGAGACGGCGGTGGAGCCGGACGAGGCCTCGATGACCGGGCGGCCGGGGCGGATCCAGCCGTTGCAGAGCGCGTACAGGAACAGCGAGCGCGCGAGGCGGTGCTTGAGGGAGCCCGTCGGGTGCGTGGACTCGTCCTTGAGGTAGAGGTCGATGCCCCACGCCTCGGGGAGCGGGAAGCGCAGCAGGTGGGTGTCGGCGGAGCGGTTGGCATCGGCCTGGACCTTGCGGACGGCCTCCTTCAGCCAGGCCCGGTAGTCCGCGTCGCTGCGATCGACATCGATGGTCGTGGCAGTCGTACCGGTGGTACCGGTGGTTCTGGTAGTGCCGGTGGTGCTCATATGCCGCGCTCCTTCGTGGGTGAACTTCGCCCCCCTTCTTCGCAATGTACCTCTCCCACCTGCACAAACGTTCGCTTTGGGGATCCATGCACATCCCTTTCGATCGCGTTCGGTTGCACTGCGCGGCACCGTGGGTGACCCTGGTGGAGCATTACCGAGGGTGCAGCACCCGTAACACTCATGTCGGGGAGTCGCAGCCGTGATCAGTCATTCCCGCAGGCACTGCGTCGTCGAACTGCAGGCCTTGCCGTCGCGGATCGGCCAAATCCGCAGAATCGTTTCTGCACAACTGCGCCACTGGGAGCTGGATCCGCTCATAGACCGGGCTGCGCTCGGTGTGACGGAACTGCTCAGCAACGTCCACCGCCACGCGCAGCCGGACAAGACCTGCACCGTCGAGATCGAACTCCGGCTCGGGCGGCTCACGGTCTCGGTCATCGACAGCGATCCACGGCTGCCGGTCGTCCACGAGACGCGGGCGGAGGCGCTGGAGACCTGTGGGCGCGGGCTCGCCCTGGTGGCGGCGCTCAGCGAGGCCTGGGGGGCGCGCGAGCGGGCCGACGGCCCCGGGAAGGCGGTCTGGTTCTCGCTCACGGCGGCCCCGGCCCCGGCGGCACCGGTGCGGCCGGTCCAGATCAGGGCCACGCCCGTACGGGAACCCGCGCGCTCGGTGCTCCTGGCCGTCGATCCGGGGGCCGTCGCGACAGGCCTGCCGGTGGCCTCGCCGGTCGGCGCCCGCCCCGGGTGACCGACCGCCGGCCGCCACACCAGGCCGGGCCCGGTCCGGCACGGTCCCGCACGGTCCGGCACGGTCCGATCGGGTCCGATCCGGCCCGGTGGTCCGGGGTGGACGGCCTAGGCCAGGGCTCCCAGCGGGTCGTCGAGCACCGGCTGCCACGCCAGCTCCGCCGCGCCGACCAGGCTGTTGTGGTCCAGGGTGCACGGCAGGATCGGCACCCCGCCGCTGCGGCCCCACAGGCTGCGGTCCGCGACCACCGCGCGCAGCCGCTCCGGGTCGGCGTGCAGCAGCTCCCGGTGCAGCCCGCCCAGGATGATCCGGTCCGGATTGAGGATGTTCACCAGGCCCGCGAGGCCGAGGCCGAGCCGGTCGATCAGCTCCTCCGTGGCCGCCCGTACCGCCGGTTCCGCGGGCTCCTCGCGCAGCAGGTCGCGGGCCTGCTGGAGCAGCGACACCTCGGGGCCGGGGCTGCGGCCCGCCGCGGTGAGGAAGGCCAGCGGATCCGCCTCCACGTCCAGGCAGCCGCGGCTGCCGCAGTGGCAGGCCCGCCCCTCGGGGTTCACGGTGAGGTGGCCGACCTCCAGGGCCAGGCCCGAACTCCCGCTGTGCAGGCGGCCGTCCAGCACCAGCGCCCCGCCGACCCCGCGGTGCCCGGTGGCCACGCACAGCAGGTGCTGGGCGCTGCGCCCCGCGCCGTGCCGGTGCTCGGCCAGGGCCGCGAGGTTGACGTCGTTGCCTGTCAGGGCCGGGCCGTCGATCCCGGCCGCCTTCACGCACTCCGCGAAGATGGCCCGTACCGGGGAGCCGGCCGGCCAGGCCAGGTGCAGCGGGTTGAGCGCCGTACCGTCCGGTTCCGCGACGGCCGAGGGGACCGCGAGTCCCGCGCCGACGCAGCGGCGGCCGCTCTGCGCGAGCAGCTCCGCGCCCGCCTCCACGACCGCGCCGAGCACCTGCGCCGGATCGGCCGAGACGGTGACCTTGCCGGGGGCGGTGGCCACGATGCGGCCGCCGAGGCCGACCAGGGCGGCGCGGAAGCCGTCCGAGTGCACCTGGGCGGCCAGCGCCACCGGGCCGTCCTCGGCCACCGAGAGCCGGTGCGAGGGGCGGCCCTGGGCTCCGCCGGTCCCGCCGGCGCCGCCCGGGCGGGAATCGACCCGGATCAGCCCGAGGGCCTCCAGCTCGGCGGCGACCGCGCCGGCGGTGGCGCGGGTGACCCCGAGCTCGGCCGTCAGCACGGCGCGGGTCGGGGCACGGCCGGTGTGGACGAGCTCCAGCGCCGGCCCGAGCGCGCCGCGACCCCGTTCCAGCCTGGTCCGCGCCGCCGTACCGGACGCGGACGGCGTGGTCACATCCCCCACCCGCGGCGGGGCCCCGTTGCCGTTCATGGCATCGATCCTCGCATGATCGGGGGGCGCCGGGTGCCGCCGCTCAGCCCAGCCCGCCGACCCGGAGTGTGATGTTCAGCCGCCCGGTCAGTCCGAGCTCCCGCGGGCCCGTCCCCGGCAGGACCTTCGGTACCCCGTGATAGGCCGGTCGGCTCGCCTCCCCGAAGACGAAGAGGTCCCCGCTGCGCAGCTCGACGTCCTGGTACGGGCGCCCGCGCGAGGCGGTGTTCCCGAAGCGGAAGACGCAGGTGTCGCCGAGGCTGAGCGAGACCACGGGCGCGGTGGACCGCTCCTCGGCGTCGCGGTGCATGCCCATGCGGGAGTCGCCGGCGTAGAAGTTGATCAGCGCGATGTCGTAGGCCGCCGCGGGCCCCGGCCCGGGCGGGGACCCGTACGCGGCGGTCACCGCCTCCCGCCCCAGTTCGGCGAGCCACGGCGGCATCGGCTTGACCGGTGCCCCGTCCCCGTCGACGGCGGTGCGCGCGTATCCGTACGGGTACCAGTGCAGGCCGAGGCACACCTGGCGGGCGGTCATCACCCCGCCGCCCGGGGTGCGTACGCTGCGCAGACCGGCGGGCGGCCGGGCCCACGCGCGGCAGGCCGCCAACAACTCGCCCTGCCGCCCCGCCCCGAGCCAATCCGGCACGTGCACCGCGCCGGGGGCGATCACGGTCCGCTCGCGCGGGAAGAGTTCCCCGTTCATGCTCTCCATTGTCGCGGGCGGGCTGATAGGACTCACGGTATGGAGATCACCGAACATGTGAGGACCCTCGCACGCGAAGGCGAACTGCTCGCCGAGGTGGCCGAGCGCGCCGGTACGGACGCCGCGGTCCCCACCTCTCCGGGGTGGCGTGTCACCGACCTGCTGCGGCACACCGGCTCGGTGCACCGCTGGGCCACCGCGTACGTCGCGGAGCGGCGACTGGAGCCGGTGGGCTTCCCGGACGCGCCGGAGCTGGTCGGCGCCGAGCTGCTGGCCTGGTTCCGGGAGGGCCACGCGGACCTGGTGCGGACGCTGAGCGAGGCGCCGGCCGATGTGCAGTGCTGGACCTTCCTGCCGACGGCGCCGCCCTCGCCGGTGGCGTTCTGGGCCCGGCGGCAGGCGCACGAGACCGCCGTGCACCGGATGGACGCGGAGGCCGCGCTCGGTGTGCTGTTCTCGGCGGTGGAGCCGGAGTTCGCGGAGGACGGGGTGGACGAGCTGCTGACCGGCTTCCACGCCCGACCGCGCAGCCGGGTGCGGACGCCCGAGCCCAAGGTGGTGCGGGTACGGGCCGCCGACACGGGCGCGGTGTGGACCGTACACCTGTCGGTGGAGCCGGCCCGGACGGTACGGGGCGACACGGGCGAGGCGGCCGACTGCGAACTGATCGGCGAGGCGGCCTGGCTGTACGAGGCGCTGTGGAACCGGATCCCGCTGGCGGGTCCGGCGGTGAGCGGCGACCTGACACTGGCCCGGCTGTGGACGGACACGGCCGGTATCTGACCGTCGGACGACCGGGCGCGGCGCGGAGGGGGCTTGTGACGGGCAGTGCGCGCTGTGACACTCCACGCATGGAGCGACGTACGCAGGCGGACCGGGACGCGATCACCATCGAGATCGGCTACGCCGTCGTCAGCGCGTGCTTCGCGGCCGCCCTCGCCTTCGGCGCGGTGTACGGGCCCGCGCTCGCGTTCTCCCTGTCCCCGTCGACACGCCGGATCCTGGCCGTGGCAGGGGTGATCCTGGCGGCGGTGGTGTTCCTGCTCCGCGTCACCCACGTGCTGCTGGGATTCGCCCGCCGCCCGGAGAACGACGGGGACTGACCATGGGCACCGCGAGGTGGCCTCGGTAGGGTCGGGCCCTCGACGATCACGGGGGTATGCCATGCGGTTCGGTTCGACGGCGGTGGGTGCGGGACTTCTCGCGGTGGCACTGGCCGGGTTCACGGTCTCCTGCGACGTGGGGCCGGCCGCGCCGCCCGTCGTGTCCTCGCCCCCGGACGGAGGCGCGCCGGGCCCGTCGGATCCGAGCCCGTCGGCGCCCTCGCCGACCGGTGAGCCGATACCCGCCGCCGGCCGGCCCGACAAGGTCCGGGACGCCTTCGCGGGACTCCAGGCGACGCTCGACGATTCGTGTGTTCCGGGCAACTGCGCGTACGTGCTCGGTCGGCTCGACGACGAACTCCACCGCATGGACCGTGCGATGAAGGCCGACCCGAAGGGCTCCGGCCACTTCCCCGAGCCGATCGCCCTGATCGCGAAGCTCGACGGGGAACTCGGCGGCAACCGGAGCACGGTGAACCTGGAGAAGCACAAGGCGTCGCTGATCGAAACCCGTGACCGGATCAACACCTGGATGCAGGGCCACCCCGACGACTACCGCTGACGCGGCACCCGCGAAATTCGGGTGCCATGTCCGGGGCGGCCCGCCAGGATGACGGACATGACCGGTGAGACGCGCGCGGGGAGTCGGCAGGGCACGGGCGAGGCGGGGCGCCCGCTCGCCCTGGTCACGGGGGCGGGACGGTCGGCGGGGATCGCGTCGTCCGTGGTGCTCGATCTCGCTCGGGCCGGGTGGGACGTGGCCTTCACCTACTGGACTCCGTACGACGCGCGGATGAGCTGGGGCGCGGAGTCGGGTGCGCCCCAGGAGCTGCGGGCCGAGGTGACGTCCTTGGGGGCGAGAGCGCACGCGGTCGAGGCGGACCTGAGCGACCCGGCCGTGCCGGCCCAGCTCTTCGACGGCGTCGAGCGCGAGCTGGGGAACGTCACCGCGCTGGTGCTCTGTCATTGCGAATCGGTCGACTCGGGCCTGCTGGACACCACCGTGGAGAGCTTCGACCTGCACTTCGCGGTCAACGCGCGGGCCACCTGGCTACTGATCAGGGAGTACGGGCTGCGGTTCCGCGGGCGGCCCGGCAGCGGCCGGATCGTCAGCCTCACCAGCAACCACACCGCGGGCAACCTGCCCTACGGGGCGAGCAAGGGCGCGCTGGACAGGATCACGCTGGCCGCCGCCCATGAGCTCGCCCACCTGGGGGTGACCTGCAACGCGATCGACCCCGGACCGACCGACACCGGGTGGATGACCGAGGAGCAGAAGGCGGACACGGCCCGCGCCACTCCCCTGGGCCGCGTCGGTACGCCGCAGGACTGCGCGAACCTCGTCACGTTCCTCTGCTCCACCGAGGGCGGCTGGATCAACGCCCAGCTCCTGCGGAGCGACGGCGGCCTGGGCTAGGCCGTCTCTTTCGGATCTTGCCGGGTCCGCGCCGCCCGACCTGACCGACAAGATCCGAAAGAGACGACCTGGCCCAACTCAGGTCCGGCGACCCGCACGCGCGACGGCCCGGCCGCGCCTGGCCACATGACCGGGCTTTGTCGCCGACGCCTCCACCCGTCCTCAGCCGAGGGTGGCCGCGTACGTGGTCTGGGTGCGGTATTTCCATGTCGGGCCCGCGTTCCAGGGGTTGGGCATGACCGTGCCGGTCGCGTACGCGTAGCCCGCGCCCCGTTCGAAGGCCGTGCGGAGGGTGGCGCGCATCGCCTCGGGGTCGGGGACGTCGTGGACCAGGTGCCAGAACGCCGTGCCGCTCGGGTCGAGTTCGGCGCCGGAGCGGTAGCCGGAGGGGTGGTCGAAGACGTTGCCGCCGAGCCAGCCGGCGCCGGTGTACGCGGCGTACGTGTCCTCGAACGTGACGAAGATGTCCGCGGTGCGGTGGCCCGGTTCCAGGTAGCAGTCGGCTATGGCGGTGCCGGGGTTGTTGACGACGAGGTCGGGGACGGTCGGGTCGATGGCGTCCATCCGCTCCTGGACGTAGCGGCGCAGCTCGGCGTAGTAGTCGCGGGTGGCGTTGGCGGGGCCGCAGTCGCGGCTGACGACGTCGAAGAAGATGCCGTCGACGTGGAGGCGGCCGTCGGGGGGCTTGAGGTAGTTGTCGACGGAGGCCTTGGCCGCGGCGATGTCGCGGTTGCCGTGGTCGGTGTGGACGTAGCCGAGCACCCGGGTCTTGTCGCCGGTGGAGGTGGTACGGGCGCGCAGCGCGTCGGCGCGGGAGCGCCAGGGGCCGTCGAACGGGGAGTCTCCGTTGCCCGGGTTCAGTACGACCACCGAGGGGGCCGGCGCGGTGGTGGTGAGGTCGGTCAGCATGGGGTCGTTCGCCCAGACGTAGGCGGGGACGCCGATCTCCAGGCCCCGCACGCCGGGCGTCCGGGGCGTCGGGGGCAGGTCGGGCGCCGGCGCGGCCGACGGGGGCGCGTCACGTGCCGCGGCGATGATGGCAGGCGCCGACGCCGCCAATAAGGCGGTGACCAGGGCGGCGTACAAGGCCTTCACGGCGCGAGGCATGAACGTTTCCTCCGGCGGCGGCAGGGGGGCGACCCGAGGAACACTAGACGGGCGGCCCATCGTTCAAGGCTGAACCGCCCGCATTCGTGTGAGGAACAGAAGAGCGAGCCATCCCCTCATCATGTGAATATCCCGGATCTACACAGCAGTCCGGGTCACCGCCCTCCCGTCATACGGCCGACAGTCCGACCCCGTGCGCCAACTGGTCGGCGGCGTGCGCGAAAAAGCCGGCGCGGTCCTCGACGACCCGGTTGAACTGGCCGAACAGCTCGCAGGACACCAGCCCGATCAACTGGGCCCAGGCGGCGACGAGCGCGGCGGTCACCGCCGGGGGCAGCCCCTCGGCGAAGTCGGCGGTCATGCGGTCGGCCTCGGGGCGCAGGGTGGGCGGCAGCGGCGGGAGGGCGAGGCCGGGACCCTCGTACGCGGCGCGGAGGATGCCGATGAAGGTGTTGCCGACGCGGGAGGCCGGGCCGACGGTGTCGACAGGGGCGCTGTAGCCGGGGACCGGGGAACCATAGATGAGGGCGTACTCGTGCGGGTGCTCCAGTGCCCAGGAGCGGACGGCCCCGCAGACCGCGATCCAGCGGGCGCGGGGCGGCGCCCCGGCGGCGCGAGTGTGGGCGTCGGCGGTCTCGGCGGCCGCGCCGACGCTGTCGTACGCGTCGATGATGAGAGCGGTGAGCAGTTCGTCCCGGCTGGGGAAGTACCGGTAGAGGGCGGAGGAGACCATGCCCAGCTCGCGGGCCACGGCGCGCAGGGAGAGTTTGGCGGCTCCCTCGGCCGCGAGCATGCGGCGTGCCTCGTCCTTGATGGCGGCGGTGACCTCGATGCGGGCCCGTTCCCTGGCCCCTCGCACGGTGTTCATGCCGGTCAGTCTGCCACGCGAACGGAGCACCGCCCAGGAAACGGATTGCCGCTCTGTTTTGAGAGCACTGCTCTTGCTTTGGTGCATCGATCCGTGCACACTGCTCTCAAGCGAGAGCAGTGCTCTCTCAATGTAGGAAGCTGAAGCGGCCCCGGAGGTCACGATGAACGCGCCCACCCCGTACTACGTCCAGGCCACCCCGTTCGCGACCCGCTTCAACTCGCTCTTCGGCAAGCTGGCGCGCTTCGGCATCAGCCTGGCGGGCACCGCCGAGTTGTCGGTGCGCGGCCGCAAGTCCGGCGAGATGCAGCGGATCCCGGTCAACCCGCACACCTACGAGGGCGCCCAGTACCTGGTCTCGGCCCGCGGCCACTCCCAGTGGGTCCGCAACATGCGCGTGGCGGGCGGCGGCGAACTGCGCGTCGGGCGCAAGGTGCGCGCGTTCACCGTCACCGAGATCACCGACCCGGTGCAGAAGGCCGACATCCTGCGCGCCTACCTGGAGAAGTGGGGCTGGGAGGTCAACCGGTTCTTCCAGGGGGTCACCGCCAAGTCCTCCGACGCCGAACTCCGGGCGGCCGCCGGCGACCACCCGGTCTTCCGCATCACGGTGTCCGGCTGACCGGGCCACGGCGACCGTCCGGACGGCTGTGACCGGTCCGGACGGCGACCGCTCCGTCCGGACCGGTCACTCAGCCGAACGGTCGGCGCAGCCGGTCCACCAGCCGCTCCCGCACGTGGTGCCGCCACAGCCACAGCGGCAGCTCCCGGTGCGGGACGAACGACCACAGGTCGTCGTCGGCCTCGTTGCCGCGGGGGCAGCGACGCAGCAGTTCCAGACAGCGCCGGTCCACGGTGCGGTGGAGCCGCGCCACGTGCGCCAGGGCGATGACCCCCTGCCGGCGGACCTCCCGGTCCGCCGACTCCAGCGCCCTCGCGACCATGGGGAGCACGGCCGCAGGGTCGGCGTGGTTGAGGGCGAGCCCGATCACCGCCACCCCGACCTGCGGCTCGCCGCGCTCGAAGGCGGCGAGGACGACATCCGGCCGGTCCACGCCGATGAGGTTGGAGCCGCCCTGCCAATCCGGACCACCCGCACCGTCGGCCGTACCTGTGCCCGTACCCGTACCCACGGCCGGGCCCGCACCGTCTGCCCGGACCTCGCCGTCGATTCCGCCGACCACAGCGCCTAGCCCTGGCCGCCGCCGCTGCGGGCCGCCTGTCGGGCGTCCATCATGTGCAGCGCCTTGCGGGCCAGCGGGTACGTACGCACCAGCTCGGCCAGCGTCGTCGAGCCCCGTGTGATCCGGGCGAACGCCCGCCACGCCGGACCGAAGCCGGTGATCGCCGCGTGCAGCAGCCGCGGCTTGGCCTCGAAGAGGTTCAGCATCCGCGTGCCGACCCCCATCTCCACGCCCAGCCCGGCCTTCACCGCGAAGGCGTAGTTGAGGGCCTGGCGGCGCGCGTCCACGGCGTCCTGCGCCTCGGAGATCTTCACCGCCCACTCCCCCGCCAGCCGCCCGGAACGCAGCGCGAAGGAGATCCCCTCCCGGGTCCACGGCTCCAGCAGTCCGGCCGCGTCGCCCGCCACCAGCACCCGGCCGCGCGAGAGCGGTGAATCGGGCTTGCGGCAGCGGGTCAGGTGGCCGGAGGAGACGGCCGGTTCGAAGCCGGCGAGTCCGAGCCGGGCGATGAAGTCGTCCAGGTAGCGCTTGGTCGCGGCGCCCTCGCCCTTGGCCGAGATGACCCCGACGGTCAGGGTGTCGCCCTTGGGGAAGACCCAGCCGTAACTGCCGGGCAGCGGGCCCCAGTCGATCAGCACCCGCCCCTTCCAGTCCTCCGCGACCGTCTCGGGGACGGGGATCTCCGCCTCCAGTCCCAGGTCCACCTGGTCCATCTCCACGCCGACGTGCGCGCCGATCCGGCTCGCGCTGCCGTCCGCGCCGACCACCGCGCGGGCCAGCACGGTCTCCCCGTCGGCGAGCACCACGGCGACGGTGCGCCGGTCGGGGACGGCCGCCCCGTGCTGTTCGACGCGGGCCACGGCCGTACCCGTACGGATGGTGGCGCCGGCCTTCTCGGCCTCGGCGACCAGGCCGGCGTCGAACTCCGGGCGGTTGATGAGCCCGAACAGCATGTGCTTCGAGCGTCGGGTGCGGGTCAGCTTCCCGTCCATCGAGAAGGTGACCGCGTGGATGCGGTCCTTGAGGGGCAGCACGAAACCCGGGGGCAGGGCGTCGCGGGAGGGGCCGATGATGCCGCCGCCACAGGTCTTGTACCGGGGCAGCTCGGCCTTCTCCAGCAGCAGGACGCGCCGCCCTGCCGTCGCCGCCGCGTACGCGGCCGAGGACCCGGCAGGTCCCGCCCCGACCACGACCACGTCCCACACCTCGCCGGGCTCCCCGGCCGCCTCGTCGCCCGCCCCCTGGGCGTCCTGCCCCGTGCCCACGCCTGCGCCTGCGCCTGCGTCCACGCCTGCGTCAGCGCTCGCCTCCGCACTCGCGTCCATGCCTGCGCCTGCGCCCGCCCCTGCGTCTGCGTCGCGTACGTCGTCGTCGCTGCTCACGATGTGTTGCCGCTCCTGATCACCCGGTTGCTCCGATGCCGGGGAAATCCTACGGCGAGACACCGCCCGGTCCCGCTGTGCGAGGATCAAGACTGTCTTTCGCCCACCCGGCATACGCACACCCCGCGCATGCGGGCGGCGTACACACAGAACAACGTCGCACCCAAAAGGAGCGTGCCCATGTCCCAGAATCCGATCGCCGAGACCATCGCCTCGCTGATGCCCCGCGCCAAGCGGGAGCTGACCGAGCTGGTGGCCTTCCAGTCGGTGGCGGACTGGGCGCAGTTCCCCAAGAGCGAGAGCGAGGCCGCCGCGAACTGGGTGGCCGACGCCCTGCGCGTCGAGGGCTTCCAGGACGTGGCGCTGCTCGACACCCCCGACGGCACCCAGTCGGTCTACGGCTTCCTGCCCGGCCCGGAGGGCGCGCCGACCGTGCTGCTCTACGCGCACTACGACGTCCAGCCGCCACTCGACGACGCGGCCTGGACCTCCCCCGCCTTCGAACTGACCGAACGCGACGGCCGCTGGTACGGGCGCGGCGCGGCCGACTGCAAGGGCGGGTTCATCATGCACCTGCTGGCGCTGCGCGCGCTGAAGGCCAACGGCGGTGTGCCCGTGAACGTGAAGGTGATCGTCGAGGGCTCGGAGGAGCAGGGCACCGGCGGCCTCCAGCAGTACGCGGAGGCGCACCCGGAGCTGCTGACCGCCGACACCATCGTCATCGGCGACGCGGGCAACTTCCGGCTCGGTCTGCCGACGGTGACGGCCACCCTGCGCGGCATGTGCCTGGTCAAGGTGAAGATCGACACGCTGGGCGGCAACCTGCACTCGGGCATGTTCGGCGGCGCCGCCCCCGACGCGCTGGCCGCGCTGATCCGCGTACTCGACTCGCTGCGCGCGGCGGACGGTTCGACGACCGTGGACGGGCTGGCCTCGGACGAGGTGTGGGACGGCCTGCAGTACCCGGAGGCGGACTTCCGCGCCGACGCGAAGGTCCTGGACGGTGTCGAGCTCATCGGCGAGGGCACGATCGCGGACCGGCTGTGGGCCCGCCCGGCCGTCACGGTGCTCGGCATCGACTGCCCGCCGGTCATCGGCGCGACGCCCTCGGTGCACGCGAGCGCCGGCGCGCTGATCAGCCTGCGGGTGCCGCCGGGCGTGGACACCGCGGCGGCCGTCAAGCTGCTGCAGGCCCACCTGGAGGCGCGCACCCCGTGGAAGGCGCGCCTCGAACTGGAGGTCGTCGGTCAGGGCCAGCCGTTCCAGGCGGACACCGACAGCCCGGCGTACACGTCCATGCGCAGGGCCCTGGAGGCCGCCTACCCCGGCCAGGAGATGCAGATCAGCGGCATGGGCGGGTCGATTCCGCTGTGCAACACGCTGACGTCCCTGTACCCGGAGGCGGAGATGCTGCTGATCGGGCTGAGCGAGCCGGAGGCGCAGATCCACGCGGTCAACGAGAGCGTGTCGCCGCAGGAGCTGGAGCGCCTGTCGGTGGCGGAGGCCCTCTTCCTCGTCGACTACGCGGAGTCCAAGCGCGCCTGAGACCCGCCCGCCGGAGCCCGTACCGGCCGACGGAACGTGAACCTGATACGTGTACGGGTACGGGTACGGGTACGGGTACGGGTACGGGTACGGGTACGGGTACGGGTACGGGTACGGGTACGGGTACG